>SFRS01000264.1 GCA_004562175.1 bacterium
TAGTATTCGGGAATCAAGCGGGTCAAGAGCTCGGTGGTCCAACGAATCAAGGCACCCTGACGGAAGGATTCAATATATTCCTTGCGCAGAATATTACCTTGGGTCAAAACAGCAACCTTTTCCGGATACAGGTCGAAGGCCTTCAGGTTTTCCCACACAGTTGCCGGAGGCTCACCAAAGAGCTTGCTGCGTTCTTCGGCAGTGAAGTCTTCAAAAACGTCATCCTCGGTGCGGTATTGACGATCTTTGTCTAAATAGAAGCCCTCTTCCCCGGCTGCCTTGGAAATCTCCTTTTCCAGAGCTGCCAAATCCTTGCCGGATTCTACGCAGGCCTTGATGCCGTCCAGGCAGGACAGATAGAAGGCAGCGATAGCAATATAAGTATTGGTATAGGGGTTAGGAGAGCGCATTTCAATGCGAGTAGCCTTGGGGTTGTCCAAATCGCGAATGAGACCGGCCAGAATGGTTCTGTTGCGGGACGGATTGTCCGGGCTCAGACCAAGGCTGGTAACGATGCATACCGGTGCTTCAAAGCCGGGTTTCAGACGGTTCAGGGAGTCGATGGTGCAGGAAATAAAGGGATTGGTAACCTCATAGTTCTTCAAGAGGCCCATCAAAGCACCATAGCCAATAGCGGAGAGGAATTCCTTGTGCATATCCTTGGGAGAGAACAGGTTAACGATTTTGCCATTCTTCAGCTTAGCTGCCATGCCCACATGGGTATGCTCGCCACTACCTGCAACGCCCGGAATGGGTTTTGCTTGGAAGGAAACCTCGAGGCCATTCATGCGGAATACTTCCTTCACGATAATGCGAGCCAAAATTTCGTTATCGGCAGTTTGGACACCGGTAGCGAACTTCCAGTCCACCTCCAGCTGCTCCATAACGTGGGTCATGTGACCGGCGCCATCGATTTGGCCCTTAACACCACCGCATTCCTTGTGGCCCATTTCCGGCTCCAAGCCGTACAAATCCAGAGTTTCCACGGTTTGCTCCAAGGCGGTGCGCACATTACCACGGGTGCGCTGCCAATATTGCTCCTGCATCATTTGGGAGGAGCTCAAGGCTTCAATGGGCGCATCCTCGCGAGGAGATTTAACCCAAAATTCCAGCTCCGTTGCGCTGGTGAAAATCAGCTTTTCAATTTCATTGGCATCGATATGCTCCAGGCCGGGAATCACGGGATGCTTCTTGAAGAGCTCCATGATTTCGCCTTCCACATAATCCAGAGTGTTTTTCAAAATAGAACGGGAGTCTACGAAATTGCCATTGTGCAGCAAAAAGCAGGGAATGCGCAGAGTACCAATCATTTTGCCAGTGGCTGCATCAAAATGCTCGTAGTTATAATCAACAAACCAATTTACAGTTTTATCCACAACCATGTCCACGCGAGCATTGTTCAAGGTGGCAATGCCGGTGAGTACAACGGAGGAGCCGTCGGTTTGAGCAGCGCTGCCCTCCAGGAAGCTCTCCATATCCTCTAAGAAAATCTTCATGGGGATTTTTTCGTCAGTGTCATTGCCTGCAAAATCCACGCCCATCAAAGAAACAAATTTTACCTCCTGATGCAAGGACAGCAGGTTACGCAAATCCTTCTCATTCTGTTGTTCAGGTTTAATTACATACAATAATTCCTTATTATTCATGATTGTGTGCAGCACAGGGCCGCTCTCCTTTCTCAATACTCCCTAAATAAAAGCCAGAAAAACAAAAAGACTTTTTCAAGCAGGGGCACACTCTTCCCTGTCTCAAAAAAGTCCTCGTTGACTGTTCAAGGCTATTATATCAAGTAAACCCCAACTAGTCAATATTTTTGCACGAATTGAACTTGCACAAAAAAGCCGACGCAGAGAGCTTCCACGTCGGCTATTATGCTAAAGAAAATATTTACTTATCACTTGCCAAGAAGGCAGCAAAGGCTTTATAGGTGTAATAAACATCCAGCTTGCTGGTCAGCTCGAAGGGAGAGTGCATGCAGAGCACGGGCACGCCCAAATCCACTACATCCACATCCATAGCAGCCACGTAGAGGGCCACGGTGCCACCGCCGCCCTCGTCCACAGCGCCCAGCTCGCCAATCTGCCAATAAACCTTGGCCTCGTCCATAATACTGATAATCTTGGCCATGGTCTCGGCGCTGGCATCGTTGGAGCCGGACTTGCCGCGAGCACCGGTGTATTTGGTCAGGCAGGGTCCCTT
>SFRS01000265.1 GCA_004562175.1 bacterium
ATGATTCATGAGTGCATGACCTTGGAATATTCCGGTCGCCTGTTGGCCTTGATTCATTGGGCCAGCCAGCTGAAGCTTTTGATGTTCCTCATGCTGTTCTCCATGCTGTATCTGCCCTTGAATTTGCCGGTGGTGCTGAAGGTACTGCTGAGCGCTGTGGCTGTGGGCGTGGTGGAAACCTTGAACAATAAAATGCGCCTTTTCAAGGTGCGCGTATATTTGGCAGCAGCTGCTTTGATGCTGCTCTTGGCCATTGTGGCGCAGTAAGGAGGTAGACGATGGAATATTTAGTAGTTAGTTTAATGTTTATCGTCTTCCTGCAGACGAGATTTATGGAGCTGCGCCGTGCCACTTTGTGCTTGGCAGTGCAATCCGCTTTGATTGCGGCAGCCTGCTTGGTCATTGGCCTGAGCCATGGTGGCGGCCTGCACGGCTGGCTGCCCGGCCTTTTGACCATTGGCGTCAAGGTGCTCTTTATTCCCGCTGCTATTTTGCGCACTGTAAAAGGCTTGCGTGATGAGCGGGAAATAGTCAGCGACATCAACGTCAACTATTCCACGGCTGTGGCTGCTTGCAGCTTGGCCTTGGGCTACATGGTCATCGATGGCCTGCTGCCCCAGGCAGAGGAGGCCCGCGACATTTTGGCCACCTCCATGTTCATGATTATGACGGGCTTGACCTTGATTGTTATGCGTAGTCGTGCCATTATGCAGATGATTGGCCTCATCACCATGGAAAATGGTATTTATCTCTTGGGCCTGATTATGACCGAAGGCCTTCCGCTGATTATTGAGCTGGGCATTTTCTTAGATGTGCTGATTGCTGTCGTAATTCTGGTTATTTTGACCTCACGCTTGCGTTTGTCCTTTAGAACTACGGATACCAACGTGCTGGATAAGCTGAAAGGATAGGTGGAGGATGTTAGAATATATTTTAATCTTATTATGCCTGCCGCCCATTTGTGCTCTTTTAGCTTTGACAGGCATGTTCAGCAATAATGTGCTCCATTGGCTGCATCGTCTCACTGCTACTGCGGTGGGTGTGAGCGTGGGCCTTTTGGCAGCCAATTTCAATCCTGCTCAGCCCTACATGGATGATTATTTCTATGTGGACGCTTTGAGCCTGTGGGTTGTTATTATCATCACTACTCTGTACGTGGCAGCCAGCTGGACTGCCCGCAGCTATCTGACCCGCGAGGAGCGCTGCGGTGTTTTGAAGGGCGAGCAGCTGCAAACGGGCCGTTATTTTGCCCTGATGCAGTTCTTCTGCTGGACCATGTTCATCGTGCTTTTGGTGAAGAACTTGGGCTTGATGTGGGTTGCCATCGAGGCAACTACCTTGATTTCTGCCTTGCTTATTTCCTTCAAATTCACCCGTGCAGCCTTGGAGGCTACTTGGAAGTACATCATGGTCTGCACTGTGGGCATTTGCTTGGCTTTACTGGGTACCTTGGTGCTCTATTATGCACAATTGGCCGCTCTTGGTAGCGAGAATGCTCTAAGCTGGGTATATCTCCACGAAAACGCCACTTCCTTGGATCCGTCCTTGACCAAGTTGGCCTTGCTGTTCTTGGTGATTGGTTATGGTACTAAAGCAGGTATGGCGCCCATGCACACTTGGCTGCCCGATGCTTATGCCGAAGCTCCCTCTCTGACCAGTGGTATGCTCAGTGGTGCTTTGTGCAGCTGCGCTATTTACGTTTTGCTGCGCAACTTAGTCATTTTGCTGCCCACCGCTGGTAGCGAGATGATGAGCAGCATGCTGCTTTTCTTCGCCGTGCTGACTGTGGCTGTGGCCGTGCCCTTCGTGGTGGTACAGCGTGACGTAAAGCGTATTTTGGCATACTCCTCCATGGAAAATATTGGCATTATGGTAGCTGGCATCGGTGCTTTTTCCGCCCTGTCCATTAAGGCTGTGATGCTGCACATGTATAGCCATGCCATGATTAAATTCGTGCTGTTCTATATCGCAGGTACCATTATCCAAGAGTACCAAACACGTAATATGATGCGTATCCACGGCATGATAAAGGATGTGCCCCATACGGCCACCTTCTGGCTCACCGGTATGCTGGGCATTTTGGGCCTGCCTCCCATGGGCTTGTTCTTCAGCAAGTTCTACATCATGTCCGCTCTCTTTAATGAAGGACATTGGGTTGCAGGCAGCCTGTTGATTGTGCTCTTGGCAGGCAAGCGCCAGCCCTTGGGCGACCTTTTGGGCGCCATCGATGTGCCTGTTTTGGCTTTGTTATTAGTATTCACCTGCATCGTGGGTGCGGGCTTTGAAAATTTACCTTGGCTCAATAATTTGTTGAACCATGCTGTACGTGTAATAGGAGGCTGATGCTATGCTGGTAAAACCCGAAAATTTGCGTGGTGCTGCAAATATCTGTAGCGATGGCGGCAAGCGTCCCTTGGCTGCTATGTTTGGTGCTGATGAGACCCAGCGCGGTGGTGGTCTGGCCATCTATTGCTTGTTTTATAATGCACAGAAGCGTGATTTGGATGTGCTGAAGGCAGAATTTCCCGCCGAGGGTCCCTTGAATTATCCTTCTTTGACGACGCTTTTGCCTGCAGCTGCTTGGTACGAGCGGGAGCTGCACGACATGTTCGGCTTTATTCCCGAAGGACATCCTGATTTGCGTCCGTTAGTTTTGCACGAGAGCTTCCCAGAAGGCTTTCATCCACTGCGCAAGGAGGTTGCAGTGGACTGTGACTGCCACGGACACCGTGAGTTTGAGATGATGACCTCCACCGGTGAGGGCCTCTTCGAGGTGCCTGTTGGCCCCATCCATGCAGGCATTATCGAGCCCGGTCATTTCCGTTTCAGCCAAGCCGGTGAAGCCATGCTGCAGCTTGATGCTAAGCTCTTCTTTACCCACCGTGGCTTGGAAAAGGCCTTGGAGGGCAAGACTCCCCTGGAGGCCATGCCCATTATCGAACGCATTTGTGGTGCTTGCAGCGTGGCCAATACCCTGAGCTTCTGCCAAGCAGTGGAAAAGCTGAGCGAGGCTAAGGTGCCTTATCGTGCTTGGCTCATC
>SFRS01000266.1 GCA_004562175.1 bacterium
AGCAGTCATACCCACCGCCAAGCAGTGCTGCATGTCCTCTGCAAAGGCATCCGCTGTCATAGCGATGATGGGTAGCTTGGCATCATCCCGCTCCAAGGCACGAATCACCTTGGTCGCCTCGTAGCCATTCATCACCGGCATACGCAAATCCATGAGGATTGCATCATAATAGCCCACAGCTGATGCAATAAATTTATCCACGCAGATTTGGCCATTTTCCGCCGCCTCCACGCTAATACCCTTGCGCTCCAAAAGCGCTATAGCAATTTCCCGATTCAGCTCATTGTCCTCGGCTAGCAGCACCCGCAAGCCGGCCACATTAGCCTCGCGCTTAGGCGCGCTCTTGGCAGCAATAGCCTTGGGCTCAAGGCAAGCCTCGCCACGCTCCACATCCAACACAATGCGAAAATCAGTGCCCTCGTTGGGTTTACTGTTGACGATGATGGTGCCGCCCATAGCGTCCACAATGTATTTCGTAATCGCCATCCCCAGGCCCGTGCCTTCAATCTTTTGCACCCGGCGATTATCCTCCCTAGCGAAGGATTCAAAAATATGCTGCACAAATTCTTGTGTCATGCCGATGCCATTATCCTGCACGCCAAAGTACAGGCGTACCATGTTTTCCCCCTTGGGAGAAGGCTTTTGGTGCAAGGAAAATTCCACGCGACCACCCACAGGCGTGAACTTCACCGCATTTCCTAAAAGATTGAGCAGCACCTGCTGCAAGCGCACTCCATCACTCAAGACGTTGGTGCAGCCCAGCTTGCTGATGTCCAGCACCAGCTCCTGCTCCTTAGCCGCTGACCAAGCTGCGCAGGGAAACCTGCTCCTTATTCAGCACCAGCTTGCCCGCCTCAATCTTAGACATATCCAGCACGTTATTAATGAGCCCCAAAAGATGCTTGCTAGACACTAGGATTTTATCCAAGCAATCCCGCAGCTCTAGGGGATTTTCTAAATTATCCATAGCAATGGAGGTCATACCCATGATGGCATTCATAGGTGTGCGAATGTCGTGACTCACATTGGACAAAAACTCGCTCTTAGCCCTGTTAGCACGCTCCGCCTCGGCCAGCGCTGCTTCCAGCGCTTCCTTACTGCGGCGCTCCGCCTCCACGGAGGCGGTGATATCCGTGCGGGCCATGCACACCCTGCCCAAGCGCATATCAATGGCCGTCACCGTGGCCATCTTCACTTTAGGCGGGAAATGCTTGTTTTTATACACGGAATACGTAAAGCTATAGCTATCCTTGTGCTCCAAGGCCTTGCGAATATATTCCGGCTGCAAGTGCTCCAGCCACAGCTCCCTGTCCTCAGGCACCACATGGCGCTCCAAGGAGCGCTGCAAAAAGCTGTCAATCTTGCCCCTTCTGCCGATGAGAGGACTGTGCACGTCGGCCGCATAAAGTATCGTGCGGGTGCCATGCACCAAATCGATATCCGTGATTCTGTCCGCACCTAAAACGGACATTTTGCGGACGATTTTTCTATTAATAGTCTGCTCCGTAGCATCCATGACGGACAGCACGCCCATGATATCATCGGTGTCCGGATTCTGCATCATGGTCACCTTGAACTGGGCGTAACGGCCATATTCCTCCAAGGGACTTTTAACAAAATAAATGTGGCTCAGCTCCCGCTTACCTTGGCTATAAGCCTCCAAAAGCGGTGCATTCAGCGCAAAATCCAGATACTCCTTACGTTCTGCCTCGTCCACAATAAATTGTCCCACAAAGCGGATGAAGGTTTCTCGGTCGTAGCCCAACTTACCCAATAAATCCTTGTTCTGGTTGTCAATGACCTCCAGCATCTTGTTTTGGCTGATATTGCAATGTCCCACCAGCAGCATATCATGTCCCAGTCCGTAATAGCTGGTAGACAAGAGCTCCCGATACTTGCTGCGTAGCTGCTCTTTTTCCTCTAGCTCCTTGGTA
Organism: bacterium; assembly: GCA_004562175.1. Classification (GTDB taxonomy): domain Bacteria; phylum Bacillota; class Negativicutes; order Acidaminococcales; family Acidaminococcaceae; genus Phascolarctobacterium_A. The sequence goes on from SFRS01000266.1 coordinate 1,935, forward strand.
ATATCCCGATACACACAATAATTGCGGCGCAGGCCATCCTCCGTGGGCATACTGTTAAGGGTGTTGCGCACCCAAATATAGCTACCATCCCCACGGACCAGGCGATACACAAACTCTGCGGACTCCTTGCCGCCCTGCAGATACTCGCCTAAGTCTTGGCTGAGGCGGGAGCGATCATCGGGATGTACGCCAGCCATAGCGTCCTGCTTATACAAATCCCACAGCTGCTCTAAGCTCATGCCAAACATATCCGCAAAGCTTTGGGACATAAACTCCGGTGCCCACACGCCATGCTCATCACGCTTGATAACAGCCACGCCGCCGGGAATGGTATTCAAAATCTCCTGCTTGCGCTTGTTATCCATATTCAGCTGGGCATAGCTCTTTTGGGTATCCTTCAGCTTGCTTTCAATGGTCTGCTGCACCTGTACCACGTCGGTAATATCCTGGTGGCAGCCGTGCACCCGCAGCCCCTCGGTATAGGAGGTATCCAAATCGCCACAGCAACGAATGAACATCAATCCTTTGGTGGGATGCTGCCAGGCGTATTCAATCTCCGAATGCTCACCCTTCATGATGTTTTGCATATAGGCGGCTGCACGCTCTTTTTCATAGGACGGAATTTGCTCCTCCCACAGCCGGTAGCCTTCCTCCGGGGTCAGCTCCGCAGCGATACCCATCATGGACAGAAATGTGTTATCCGCATATAAACGCGGTGGCTTATCTTTATCGTATTCCACACACCAAAGGCCAATTTTCGCTTCCTCTAGCATGGTATGCACTTCACCGATTTTACTGAAATGCTGGTCCACTGTTCTCCCCCATTTGCTTTAGTATTTCTTTTCGTTCTTACCAGTGCCAAGGCGCACTACTCCTGAGTACAATATTAACAAACAATTTGCCCAAATGCAAGCAAAT
>SFRS01000267.1 GCA_004562175.1 bacterium
TTTGGGTCCAAGGGAATTTACGTCATCACTGGCCCCAAGGGCGCCGGTAAGAGCACCATTTTTGATGGCATTACTTTCGCCCTTTATGGGAGAAAAAGCAATGGCCTAGGTAGGGAGGACGTGCGCTCCAAGTATGCACCTGAGGAAGGCGAGACCTCGGTGGAGTTTGCCTTTATGTATGGAGATAAGCGTTACGAGATTAAAAGAAGCTATACAATCAGGCGCAAAAGGACGAATAATCTAGATAAAAGCGAAAGCGTGGAGATAAAGGAGTATAATAGTAGCTCGGCTGAGCCGAAAATATATCCTGGCAAAACCACGGATTTGAATAATATTATTGAAAATGAGATTATCAAGCTGACCTTTGACCAATTCACCCAGATTGTGATGCTGGTGCAGGGAGATTTCAAAAAGCTTTTGCGAGCTAAGAATGATGACAAGCGGGCCATTTTTCAGAAAATCTTCAATACGGGGCGTTTTGCTCAGTATGAAAGGGAGTTTGAACTGAAGAGTTCTGCCTTGAAGACCGAAAATAGCAGGGAAAGATTGAAGTTTGTGGAAAAGCTGAAGCAGATTAATTGTCCTACGGAGTTTTCGGAAGTAGCAACTTTAGAAGCCTATAGAGCTGTTGATTTTAGTGACAGATTCAAGGAAACCATCGAGCTGTTGAGGGAGATCATTGAGTTTCAAGCATCTGTATTGGAGCAATATGCAGGCAAAAGGGATGCAGCAATGGGCTGCGTGAAGGAATATGGGGAGCGCTGCGCCAAAGCAGAGCAGCAAGCCAAGCTGCAAGAAGTCATTGCTGAGCTAGCCAAGCAAATGAAGGAAGAGGAAGGACCTTTAAAGGAAGCAGAAGGTTCTCTCAAGGAGTTAAATGCGACCTATGGGGAGAAGCTGGAGCAGTTTGCTCAGGAGCTTGCTGCTATTGAAGTACAAAAGAAAAATCTGCAAGCTTTGGAGCAGGCCTTGGAGGAGCAAAAGCAGGTGGCAAAGGATGTCCAAAGCTTGGAGGTTGAAAATACCAAGCTAGAGGCTGGCATTAAAATAATGCAAGGGGAGCTGGATGGTAATCAAGAATCAATCAAAGCTTTGGAAAAAGAAATAGAGTCCAGAGACGTGTTAGCCCACATTGGTAAACAGCTTGAGACGCAAGTGAATACTATTGAGAAAAATGCCAAGCAGCTTGGAATACTGCAACAAAAGCAAGCCGATTTGGTTACTCAAGAAAAAAGCTTGGCAGTAAAAATTGGTACGGCCAAGGAAGCAGAGACTGCACAGGAAAAGCTGGTCCAAGAAGCAAAGGATGCTGCCTTAGATGTTGAAAAGCTGAGGAATGTCTATAAGGACCTTGGTATTGCTCTTAACGATGCCAAAGCTATCTTAGATAAAGGTGATAAGCTTGCAGAAGCTAAGGAGAATGCTGTCAAAGCCAATGGTGAATATAAGGCTGCTTTTGGGCGCATGCAAAAGCAGGAGCTGGAATACAAGCGTTTGGAGCAAATTTATAAGGATTCTTTGGCAGGACTATGGGCGTTGGAGCTGCAGGAGGGTGAGCCCTGTCCTGTTTGCGGCAGCACTGAGCATCCTCACAAGGCTCTGCTTACCCATGAGGAAATCCATGAAGCTGATGTAGAAAAGGCCAAGGGAGCTTTAGAAGCTCTACAGAAGGAAGCGAATTTGGCTCAGGCTAACGCCTTGCATAAAAAGGAAGAGCAGGAGAAATTGCTGGCAGAGCTCTTGCAAGCAGGTGAAAAGCTCTATCAATTAGATACTGCTGAGGGCATTCTTGCTCATGCTGCTCAAGAAAAGGATAACTCCGAAGCTAGACGCGAAGAAATCAAAAAGAAGGGTGCAGAGGCGGCAGCAGTGGCAAAGCAGCTGAACGATAGGGAGGATAAGCTAAAGGAATTACAAAAGCAATTTGACAAACTGACTGCTCAGCAAACGCAGCTAGCCACTGATATGGGTTCCAATAATGGTCAAATAGCAACAACCTCCAAGGCACTGCGGGAGGCAATCTTGGAAGCCACATTTGATGATGAAGCAAGCAATGGTGAATATTTGCAGTTGAAGAATGGTGTGCCTGAGGAAGAACAAAATATGCTTAACTACGTTCCCAAGGTAATCGCCTTCCACAAGGAGCAGCTTGATGCTTTTGCGGTTAGAACTAACAATAATGAGGCG
>SFRS01000268.1 GCA_004562175.1 bacterium
GTGTGCGGTGTTGATGGTGATGCCGCGTTCACGTTCTTCCGGAGCTTTATCGATCATGGAGTAGTCCATGAATTCTGCGCCACCGCGTTCAGCCAGAACTTTGGTGATAGCAGCGGTCAGGGTGGTCTTGCCATGGTCAACGTGACCGATGGTGCCGATATTCAGATGGGGTTTAGTTCTTTCGTACTTAGCCTTTGCCATTTGCAAAATCCTCCAATCAATACATCTCTTTGTCAGAATAAATAGAAGGTAAAAATAACCTACCTTTTTATATTCGCTCTGGAAAAACAAATTCCTGCTTAACTTTAGCGCAGAAAATAAAAAAACCTCATCGAAATGAGGTGAATTTTTGGTGGCGGCGCACGGATTCGAACCGCGGACACTGCGGGTATGAACCGCATGCTCTAGCCAACTGAGCTACGCCGCCAAAATGTGGAGCTGATGACCAGGATTGAACTGGTGACCTTATCCTTACCAAGGATACGCTCTGCCGACTGAGCTACATCAGCATATGAAATTGGTTGCGGGGGGCGGACTTGAACCACCGACCTTCGGGTTATGAGCCCGACGAGCTACCAACTGCTCCACCCCGCGATGAATGGGTTGGTGGAGAGGGTTGGATTCGAACCAACGAAGCGAAACGCGGCAGATTTACAGTCTGCTCCCTTTAGCCACTCGGGAACCTCTCCGTTTGCGACAAAAAGAATTATACAGGATTATGGCCATTTTGTCAACAGTATTTCCTAAATTTTTTCTTCTTCCTTCTTAATTATGCACGCTTAGCTCTGCCCACGTACTCGAGTGCAGTAGGAATATACGCCCATGCACATCAAAATGCAGCCTGTCGCAACTAAAACATAGCGTGTGGCCAGCACCGCTCCCAAGGCGCCGCCCAAAAGAGGTCCCACCACGCCGCCAAACTGGTTGGCGCTGGTGGACAGACCAAAGGCCTTGCCCCTGGTAGCCTTGTCCGTAACCACTGTCAAATTGGCATTGATGTTGGGCACTGCTCCCGCAAGGAAGAGGCCATACACAAATTGAATAGTGGCAAACTGCCACACGTCCTGAATGAAGACTTGGAAAAGATTAATAAAGCCTGCTATGAAGGTCACCATGGCAAAGACCCGCACAAAGCCATATTTTTGGCCCCGCTTGCCCCAAAATGGCGCTGCGATGATGCCCGCAAAGCCCGCCAAGGAAAAAATCACCCCGCTCATTTTCACGGCCCCGTCCCCCATGGTGCCCATGAGCTGGCCCACATACATGGTGATGAGGGGTTGGATGGTCATGACGCAGGTTTGAATCATGAAAAACATGAACATGATGAAGCGCAGCTCCTTGTTGCGCAAGGAGTCCTGCAAATCGTGCCACAGGCTGCTAGCATTAAAGCTACCCCTTTGCAGAATGGTTAAATCCTTAACCACCAGCATCACAGCTATGGTGCCCGCAAACAGGGCCAAGCTACCCACATAAAAGGACATGCGCATGCCAAACCAGCTCGCCATGTAGCCGCCCATAAGCGGCCCCATGATGGTGCCCGACGATAGCGCCGTCTGCATCAGCCCCATGCCCCAGCCCATGCGGTTTTCGGGTAGGGAGGACGAAGCCATGGACATGCAGGCAGGCACAAAGCCTGCGACAACGCCACAGAGGATGCGCACAACGATGAGCTGGTATTCGTTTTGACACAAGCCAGTGAGAAAATAAGTCAAGGCCAAACCGTAGCCAGCGCGCAAGGCCATTTTGCGCTGCCCCACATGGTCGGCAAGCGCGCCCCAATAGGGAGCCATAATCGTGCAGCCCAAAAAGGTTACGGCAAAGCTGATGCCGGCCCAAAAATTAACCTCGCTGGAGGGCACGCCCAGCTCGCGCAGCAAATAAACGGGCAAAAAAGGAATGCAGCTGGTATAGCTAGCACAGCACAAAAAGACAGCTATCCAGAGCACGGGTAAGTTCTTTTTCCAAATCGTATTTTTTTCGTTTTCTTCATTAATAGTAGGCATATTAAGCACTCCACTCACATTTCTTTCATATACATATTATAACATATCACATCAAGAACGGCACGAAAAAAAGAAGCTTTGTCCGCATTGTGTAACTTTGCAAACAAAAATCTGACAAAAATTTTTCTTTATTTTAATTAACAAGATTTTGATTGACACATCTTCACACAAAGTTTAC
>SFRS01000269.1 GCA_004562175.1 bacterium
CAAGGCCATGCTGGACGTGATTCGCAAAACCGCGGGCAAGGTCTTCATGCCCCTGACCGTAGGCGGTGGCATCAGCAGCGTGGAGGACATTCGCAACGCCCTCCTGGCCGGGGCGGACAAAACCTCCCTCAACAGCGCCGCGGTGAAGAATCCCCAGCTCATCGCTGACGGCGCCCGCATGTTCGGCAGCCAGTGCATCGTGCTGGCCATCGATGCGCGGCGCGTGGGCGAGAACAAGTGGGAGGTTTACGTGGCCGGCGGGCGGAAGCCCACCGGCATTGACGCTGTAGAGTGGGCCAAGCAGGGCGTGGCCCTGGGGGCCGGCGAAATCCTGCTGACCAGCATGGATGCGGACGGCACCAAAAACGGCTACGATATTCCGCTGACTAAGGCCATTAGCAGTGTAGTGAATGTGCCCGTTATAGCCAGCGGCGGCGCCGGCAAGCTGGAGGACTTCTACGAAGTCCTCACTGAGGGCGGCGCGGATGCGGTGCTGGCGGCCTCCGTTTTCCACTACAAAACCTTCACCATCAAAGAGGTGAAGGAGTATTTGCGCAGCCGCGGAATCGAGGTTAGATTATAATGGCTTTGGACCTAACGAAAATTAAATTTGATGAGCACGGCTTGGTGCCGGCAGTGGTGCAGGATGTAAAGACCCAGGCAGTGGTGATGCTGGCCTACATGAATGCGGAATCTCTGCGACTGACTGTGGAAACAGGCTACACCTGGTTTTGGAGTCGCAGCCGTCAAGAGCTGTGGAACAAGGGCGCTACAAGTGGCAATTTGCAAAAGGTAGTGGAAATGTTTTATGACTGCGATGGGGATGCCATTTTGGTGAGGGCAGAGCTCAGTGGACCTGCCTGTCATACGGGGCAGTACTCCTGCTTCCATAACGTTATATAATATAGCATGGCTAGTGGATACGTATCTTATCTGTGGCCTTCTCCGCTGTATTAGTTTCTTGTGTAAATTAGTGTAAAATAGTTACACAAAGCGGGCGTTCTGCTCTCCAGTGCGCTCGCATTTATTTTTTTCCACACAAAACGCCTGAATTATAGTATAATTACTTCATCTATAGCTTTTCGTGGGAAAAGCGTTTGTAAAGAGAGGTTTTAGTATGGATGAAAGAAATAAACCCATCCCCCAGCTCATAGAGGTTGAGCCCATGCAGGATGGGTATCGTTGGGTGGCCATCACGGCCATGCTGCTGGCCATTGGCATCATTTTGCACACTGTTAGTCCCAATGTGGGTGGCGTAACTCCCAACTGGACCATCGCTATGTATTCTATTGTTATCAATTTGACTAGGCCCCGCCTGACCCAAGCCATCGGCATTGGCTTTATCGCGGGTCTGACGCTGGTGCCCTCCTCTAAATCTGCCTTTCCCTTGGGTAATGTGGCCAGTGAATTGGCCGGTGCCACCACCTGCTGTATCCTGGTGAAGGCTATGTTCGCTGCCGGTATTGGCGAATGGAAGCTGCGCCCCTTTATTACGGGCTTTTTGGCCACCATGGCCAGCGGTGGCCTCTTCACCTTTATTTTGAAGCTGGTTTTGGGTCTGCCTTTGCATGTGTGGATTTTTGCCATGCTGCCCGTTGTAGCCATCGTGGGCTTGCTCAACGGTCTCATTACCTTCTTCCTCTATGCGCCGGTGCGCAAGCTGTTCTATTTTCAGGAGGAGGAAAAATAAATGGAAAGTGTTATTAAGCTAGAGAAATTTTATTTTGCCTATAAACGCTCTGATTTGGTGCTTAAGGATATCAATCTTGATATCAAAAAGGGCAGCTTCACTGCTATCACTGGCCCTAGCGGTGCCGGCAAAACCACCTTGTGCAAGGCTATGACCGGCATTGTGCCCTATTACATGGGTGGTCGCTATAGCGGTGATGTGCTGGTGCATGGCGAAAGCACAAAGAATAAGCGTGTATCCGATATCGCTATGCGTGTGGGCTTCATTATGGAGGACTACGAAAGCCAGCTGGTATCCCTCACTGCGGGGGAGGAGATTGCCTTTGCGCTGTTGAACCACGGCTTTAAGCCGGAGGAGATTGCCGAGCGCACCAGTCGTGCCTTGGAGGATGTAGGCCTGCCTGGGCGTGAAAGCTATCAGCTGGACGAGCTCAGCGGCGGTCAACGCCAGCGCCTGCTCTTAGCAGCAACATTAGCCGTGCATCC
>SFRS01000010.1 GCA_004562175.1 bacterium
AAACATTCTACCTTCTCCAACCGTCCATGTATAATTTGCTATGAGCAGAGAAGGTACATTTGTCCTGAATGTAGTACAACCTTTAGTGAACCCAACCCTTTTATTGACACAAGTGAAAGGGTAACTTATGAGACAAAGATAGTTGTATTGAAGGATCTTAAGCATCCCGAGGCAACATATACAGCAGTAGCAAACAGATATAATCTTTCTCCAACCAAAGTAATGCGCATTTTCGACAAGCACGTGGATATTGCTAGAAAGCCTCTTCCTAGGGTGCTCTCTATTGATGAGCACTATTTCCCAAATTCTGACCAGAACTCCAAGTATTGTTGCCTTTTAATGGATTTTGAGACAGGTGTAATGTTGGACATACTTCCTGACAGAAAGAAAAACTATCTGGTTGGATATTTTGGCAAGATTAAGCATTCTACAATGGATATGGGGACTATGAAGTCTGAATTAGATAACGTACAGTATGTGTCCATTGATATGTATGATACATACAGGGACATAGCCAGCATTTTCTTTCCAAAAGCCAAAGTATGTGCTGACAGTTTTCATGTATTGAAACATTTAACTGATGATTTCCGCAGGTTACGGGTACGACTGGCCAGAAATACGGAGAATCCAGTTTTAAAACACCTTCTGATTAAATTCCGCTACGTGTTTGACCACAACAAATTCCTCGACAATGAGCCTAAATACAATAAAAGTTTGGGGATGTATGCTAATTACCGTACGATTAGAGATACACTGTTTAATGCTTTTGAAGAGCTGAGAATAGCTTACGAGCTGAAGGAGTACTATATTAGGTTAAATGCTACTACTAGCCTCGAGGACGCACCTGAGGCTATTGATAAGGCTATTAAGGCATTTGAGAGCAGTGGTATTGTTGAATATGAGGAGTTTTACAAAATGCTGCAAAATTGGCGTGAAGAAATTATTAACTCCTTTACCAAAATTAACGGCAGGCGTATTAACAACAGCTATATGGAATCCAAGAACAAAGAGGTTGGCAGGCTCATTTTTAGCGCCAATGGTTTTAAGAACTTCAAGCGCACCCGCAATAGAATGCTGTATTGCCTGAATGAAGAAGATACATTTAATATCTAAATAAAGCAGAAATAGGGTAAAAATGGATTAAAATCCATTTTTACCCTAAAGCACAATATTAGGTGGAGCAGAACCACATCAATGGTGGAGCAAAAGCACAAGATTTGAAATAGCTAAACCACCAAAATGTTAAAGCACTGACCACACGAACGTTAGAGCTCCAGCCACAGCTTTTGACGGAGAGCCCGGCACTTTGTGCCACAGCTAGCTGTTGATTTTTCTTATTCTATTGAGCGAGCTCCTGCATCAGCTTGACTACAGCTGTTTCAAGGGTGTCCAGCTCTGCGCTCTTCGCGCCCAAGCGCTCTGCCAAAATTCCCATGGGGTAGGTGTCTAAATGCACGCCATCATAGAGGCATTGGGTCGTGCAGACAACCTTGATCCCCTGCTTGAGCACCTCTTCTAGCTTGGGCAGCCAGTTGTTGTCCCCGTTGGGCACGCCACCGGCGCCAAAGCCTTCGATAATGAGACCCTTGTAGCCCTTGGCAACGTAATAATCTAAAATATCAGGAGCAAAACCAGGAATCAGCTTAATTACAGCGACCTTCCCTTCTAGCTTGGTGTTGATGGCAAACTCGCCTTCGCCATAGCCACCGCCCTGCAAGGCACTCTTTTCCCAGAAAAGGTGATTGTGCCTGATGGTCGCCATGGGGGCGCGGTTGATGCTGGCAAAGCCATTGAAGTTTTCCGTGTACAGCTTTTTGGCATGAGCACCGTGAATAACCTGGTCGCCAAAAACCAATGCTACGCCCTTTAAGGGACTAGTGGCGGCTAAAAAGGAGTGGTAAATATTTTCAGGAGCATCACTGCCTTCGGCCTGAATGGGTAGCTGGGCACCGGTCAAAACCACGGGCTTTTGGCAATTGCGCAGCATTTGGCTCAGGGCTGCTGCTGTATAAGCCATGGTATCCGTGCCGTGGGTGATGACAAAGCCGTCGTACTCCTCGTAATGAGCTGCTATGGCTTCAGCAATAATCTGCCAATGCTTGGGGGAGAGATTGCTGCTATCCAAAGTGAGGATTTGTTTGGTCTCGATGATGCACACATCCTCCAATTCCGGCACCAGCTTAATCATGGCCGGACCATCCAAGGCGGGAACCAGTCCATCAGCAGAGGGAACACAGGCGATGGTGCCGCCCGTACCGAGCATTAAAATCTTTTTCATAGCTTTTCACCTCCGGCAGCAAAACACACTTCCATAAATACTCAGCCAGGAACCCAAGTAGAGCTTATCTATATTTGTTCTTGTGTTTTTTGCGTTGGTGCTCAACACGGTAGTCAGCCTGTACTTGGTAAACCTGGTAAATGTACAGAGCGCACATGGGCACCACGATGAACATGCCCAACCAGCGGTTGTCGAAGAAGTAGGAGCCAGCCATGCCGGCCAGCAAGCTGACGATGACCACCAGCAGCATATTCACTTTGTATTTCATCAGATATTTTTTCATAGTATAGAGTCCTCCTAATAGTATATTATAAACTGTGAATTACTAAATATGATATCTTGGAGCGAATAGGAATTTTAGCGAATGAGTGGATGGAATAATAGAAGCAAGGTTTCGAAAACCTATATTCCTTTTCGAACAGATTGGACACCGCAGCTTCGTGATTGTTCCCCACGAAATTCGCGTTATCCCCAAGGGGACAGCTCCCTGCGCAAATTCTGCTGCGTGCGTGGCACTTGCACAATTTGGCGACTCGCTTGAGAAATTCCTTTGAACGGAAAGATATCATATTTAGCGATTCATTTTTGTCAACTTATTTGGCACTACGATATTCTTAGTGGGTATGTTTTCAGGTGTAAAAATCGGCAGCAAATTATCAACTCGCAGCGGTTCTGGCTTTGCAATTTGTCCTGCAAGATATGCCAAGAGGCCGATAATAGGCTCCGGGCTGCCATATACCTTGCGCAAGGTGGCGATTTCTAAATCCCCGTCACGCTTGGAAAGCCTGCGCCCTGTGGCGTCCACTAACAGCGGAATGTGACAGAACGAGGGCGGCGTGAAGCCCAAGAGACGATAAATATAAAGCTGCATGGGCGTGGAGCTTAAAAGGTCGCAACCCCGCACCACTTGGGTGATGCCCATAAGGGCGTCGTCAATCGTTACCGCCAATTGATAAGCAAAAACCCCATCGCTGCGGCGCACAATAAAGTCGCCGCTTTCTTCCATTAGATTGTAGCTTTGCTCGCTGTAATGGCCATCGCAAAAGCTAATCGGCTTATGCTCCACCTTTAAACGGTAGGCAGGAGCTCGCTTTTGCGACCTCTCCCTGCGTTCCGTCTCCGTCAAATTGCGGCAGGTACCAGCATAGATGATGCGTCCATCACTTAAATGAGGTGCTTCCGCTGCATGGAGCTCAGCACGACTGCAAAAGCAGGGATAGACAAGATCTTGAGCTTGTAGCTGAGCAAAATAGTGGGCATAAACATCACTGCGCTGGCTCTGAAAATAGCGCTCACTATTAGAGCTTACATAAGCGCCCTCGTCCCAAGTGAGTCCCAACCATTCTAGGTCTCTAGCCAGCTGGTCGGCGTTTTGTCTCGTGCAACGTTGGGGGTCCAAATCCTCAATGCGCAGGACAATTTTGCCACCGCTGCTTTTGGCATAAAGCCACGCCAGCAGGCTGCAAAAAACATTGCCCAAATGCAAAAAGCCGCTGGGCGTGGGGGCGAAGCGCCCTATAACAGGTTTAACTGCCAAATTATGTTCTCTAAAAAGCATCTTTAGGCACATCCTTCAATTCTTCCATCTATATTTTATCATATCGTTCCCTGCTTGTGTACAGTATTTCTCTCGAAAACTGAGGTTACCAATTATATACTCATTGCTTTTTTGCCAAGAGGTGCCTATAATTAAAAGAAAGAGCTATGAAATTATCATTTTGAGGAGGGGATTTATTTTGGAAGCGATTTTTGCTGCCATCAATGGTATTTTTAGTTTTATCGGTCCCTTGTCTGATTTTCTGTGGGATTTTCCCACTAACATGAAGTGGTATGCGTCCATTCCTATTTTGGGCAATTTTTCTTTGGCAATCATTTTACTTGTGGGCTCCGGCATTTATTTCAGCCTGCGCCTTGGCTTTGTGCAAATCACAGAATTCAAGCGCGGCCTTTTGACCATGGCTCACAAAAAGCACACGGAGATTGGCATTTCGCCTCTGGCTGCCTTCTTTTTGAGCTCTGCCATGCGTGTGGGCCCCGGCAACATCATCGGCGTTACCGGCGCCATTTCCGTGGGTGGTCCCGGTGCGTTGTTCTGGATGTGGCTTTCTGCCTTTTTCGGCATGGCCGTGGCCTATGTGGAAAGCGTGCTAGCGCAAATTTTCAAGGAGCGCAAGGATGATGAATATGTGGGCGGCTTGCCCTTCTATGGTCGTCGCCTTTTGGGCAACAAGGTGTGGATTGGTTGCTTCCTGTCCGTGCTGTATATCCTGTATGCAATGTGCTGCTTGCCCGCCCAAGCCTTCAATGTGGTTTCCTCAGTGGGCGTGATGACTACTATCGTCACGGGTAGCAAAATTGCCGCTGGCTCCAGCTTCTACTATATTGTGGGCGCTATTGTCATTATCTTCAGTGCCATCATAACCTTTGGCGGCATTCGCAAGCTGACCAAAATTACCGACAAGATGGTGCCTGTGATGGCAGTTGTTTATCTCTTGATTGTCATGATTTTGGCTCTGATGAATCTCGACCGTCTGCCCTATTTCTTCAGCGCAGTCTTTGGCGGTGCCTTCACCCAAGAAGCCTTCTTCGGCGGCACCTTTGGCACCATCCTGTCCCAAGGCGTAAAACGTGGTCTGATGAGTAACGAAGCCGGTCAAGGTACCATTACCATGCCGGCGGCAGCTGCTGATGCGGACCATCCCTGCGAGCAGGGCGACATTTCCGCCATTGGCGTTTTCCTGGATACCATCGTTATTTGTACCTTAACAGGCTTCGTGGTTGTTATGGCTCACTGCTGGACCGGCGCGGACGGAGCTGCTTGGGGCAAGCTGGACAAGCTGCCCAAGTTTATCGCTTCCGTGGCAGAGCTAACCGGTGGCCAAAGCCTGCATCAGGTAGTAACCTTCCTTGTTACCTTCTGCTTCTGTCTCTTTGCTTATACCTGCCTTTTGGGCATGATTTCCTTCTCCGAAATCGCTGCCAACCGCATCAGCCGCAGCGCTTCCTTCATCAACATGATTCGCGTGCTCGGTTTGTTTGTAGCAGCCTTTGGTATTCTATGCAATATTGCAGGCTATGAGCTGGGCAATTTGTGGGCCTTCTCCGATTTGGGCAATATTATGATTGTTTATTTCAACATTCCTATTTTGTATTGTGGTGCTAAGCTGGTCTTCAAGGCTCACGAGCATTATGCCAAGAATGATGGCACTCCCTTCACAGGCGAGGTTGTGGGCATCCCCTTGGAGTATTGGGACAGCAAGGCTAAAAAATAAGTCGTTTTCATTTAGTTTAGGTAGAAAAGAGGTGCTTTATGGCTGAAGAAAGAATTACCGATGGTTATAAGGATAGTGCTGATATCGAGTGGGAAGCGGAAAAAATCTGTCGCTGGGCAGCTGCTCGCGCAGGTGTGATTGTGGTTGCCCCCTTGATTGGTACCATGACCTTGATGGCCAACGAGGTGTATATGATTACCCGCTTGGCCGAGCTCAGAGGCATCAAGCTCAGCGAGAGCGCTGTACTGGGCCTTTTGGGCTCCTTGGGAGCCACTTTTGTGGGGCAAACTCTGGTGACGCTCATTCCCTTTGCGCCGGTGCAAATTCCCGTGGGCATCTCGGTGACCTACGCCGTGGGCAAGGTGGCCAACGCTTGGCTCAAGGCCGGTCGTCCTGAAGATATTGCAGCTTTTAAAGAGGTCTATGATGAGGCCAAGGCCGAGGGCATGAAAAAGTTCCGAGAGTTCAGCAAGCTGGACTGCAAGGATGAGCCCTTGGGCGATGAGAGCAGACGCTTTAATCTTGATTCCCAAGAGGTTTTTGACAATGTGACCCGCAAGGCCGACGAAGCGGAGTACAAGCTCAGCGACGTGGTGCGCAAGGTGGGCGACAAGCTGAAATAAGATAAGACAAAAATCAACAGCTAGCTGTGGCAAGAGGTGCCGTGGCTAGCTGTTTTTTTTAGTACCTTGGAAAAAGACAAAGATGCTGGAATTTTATCCTACCTAAAATGCTACCCATAAAAAGTAAGCCTCTATTTTATGGGTAACAAAACGTTACGCGAAAAGGATGTTCACTTTATTTTTGCAGTTAAAGCCTTTGCTTTTAGGGCTTTTATGTAGTACAATAATATATTGAACTACTATACTCATTTTAAGACCAATCCCGCGCAATAAAGGAGGATATTCTGTGATTCGTAAAACTTCCGCCATGGTGGAGGCCGGCATTTTAGCTGCCATTGCCATCGTCATGGCTTTAATAAGCATGTATGTGCCCGTGTTGGGCGCCTTCGTGAACTTCGTTTGGCCCTTGCCCATTGTGATTTGCGGTGCTCGTCACGGTCTCAAATGGAGCATCATGACACTGCTGGTGGCGACCATCATCATCGCCATGATTATGAGCCCTGTGAATGCCTTTTTCCTAGCTGCCATCTTTGGCCTTTTGGGACTGATTTTGGGTGAATGCATGCGCCGTCACTTGGCTCCCATGAAGCTCATGCTTTTTGGCACTCTCGGCGGCATCATCGCTTTGGTGCTGAACATCGTGCTGAGCTTTGCGGTGCTGGGCATCGACCCCATCAACATGATGTTTACCTCCTTTGATGAAAGCTTGGTGCAGCTGGCCGATTATTACCGTGAGCACGGCGTCAGCGAGGCCGACATCAAAACCAGCATCGAGGGCTACAAGGAAATGCTGCGCATGATGAAGATTATCATGCCCGGTGCTTTCCTGATTTGCGCACCCATCATGGCCTTTGTGAACTATATTTGTGCCAAAAAGATTTTGACCAAGCTGGGGGACAGCTTTGAAAGCTTCCCGTCCTTTATTATGCTGAAGGTGCCCCAATGGGTGCTGTGGCCTTATTTCCTGTCTCTTTTGGCTGTAACCTATTTTTACCAAACGGATCAAAGCAGCTGGATGTATGCAGCAGCGGTCAATGTGCAGACCGTGTGCAGCTTTAGCTTGGTTTTCCAAGGCATTGTGCTGATTTATTGGTACGTGGAAACCAAGAAAAAGCCCCGTTGGTGGGCCAATATTGGCACTGCATTGTTGTTTATGATTCCTTTGTTCTCCCAGATTATTGTCTATGTGGGGGCGTTTGACATGGTATTTGACTTTAGAAAAATTAGAAGGTAGTGAACCCCTCCACCGCTAAAGCGGTCCCCCTCCCCTTGAAAGGGGAGGCATAGAGGAAATGTTTATAAGCGGCACCCCTCCCCTTGAAGTGGGAGGCATAAAGGAAATGTGAGGTGAAGCTGGATGTTCAACAGGTTTAACCGTAATATGAATTCGCGGGTGGATACCAATGTGTATCTGCTGATAATTATCGTTTTGGCACTGCTGGTGTGCTATCTGCAGCCCAAGCTCATTATTCCCGCGCTGCTGGTTGTGGGCGTGACCTATTATTTTGCGCGCCGCAATTTCATCAACAAGGAAATCTTTTTCAGCAGCTATTTGGACAATATTATTCGCAATATTGAGCGTACCAACCATTTTGCCGTGCGCAAGCTGGATATTGGTATGGCTGTGTTTTCCAAGGATGGCAAGCTGCAGTGGAAGAACGAGCTTTTCCAACAATGGGTGGGCAAAAGAAACCTTGAGGGCAAGCGTCCTGAGGAGGTGCTGCCCTTGGCTGCCAATGCCTTTGAAATGCTCAGCGTGCGGGATGGGGAGCAGGTCATCCAGATGGAGGGACGCTATTATCGCATGAAATATGCCAGCGTCCAAACCCAGGAGCGCAGCACGAAAAAGGACAATACAGATACCAACAGCGGCTTGATGATTTATCTGACGGATATTACGGAATATGAGCTGCTTAAGCAAAAATATAATAATGACAAGATTTGTCTGGCCTATGCCCGCTTCGACAACTATGAAGAGGTGACGAGGGGCATCAGCGAAACCAGTATCGCCAATTTAAATGGTGAAATCAACGAGCTGCTCACCAAATGGGTGAGCTCCCAGCAGGGCTTTATTTGTCGTATGAACAAGGAAAGCTGTCTTTTGGGCTTTACTCAGTCCGCAGTGCTGGACATGATGGAGGACAAGTTCACCATTTTGGACAGAGTGCGTGAGATTCGTGCCGGCAACAAATTTGCGCCCACCTTGAGTATAGGCGTGGCCTGTGATGGCGTGACCTTGGAGGAGCTCATTCAAAATGCGAACAAGAGCCTGTACATGGCCTTGGGACGTGGTGGCGACCAAGCCGTGGTGTTGAAGGACAAGAATACCCAATTCTTTGGCGGCACCTCTACCGTAGCAGCCAAGAGTACCCGTGTGCGTGCACGCATTGTGGCCCAAACCATTCACGAGCAAATGCAGCAGGCGGACAAAATTTTCGTTATGGGTCACCATAATGAGGATTATGACGCTATTGGTGCCACTGTGGGCATGGCCAAGCTGGGCCTGTCCTTGGGCAAGGAGACTTATATTGTAGCTAGCCCCAGTAATGAGTATTACAATCGTATTGGCGAGGTACTGGAGCACGAAAATATCATCCTTTCGGATAATGAAACCAAGTATTTTGATATCGTGGTGCCGGAGGATGAAGCGCTGCGCATGGTTACACCCAAGAGCCTTTTGGTTTTGGTGGACCATCACAGAGCAAGCCTTTCTGCTTCCAAGGCTTTGCTGGAGGCAGTGAAGACGAGGATTATCGTGGACCACCATCGTCGCGCCGAGGATATTATCAGTAATACAGTGCTGCTGTATTTGGAGCCCTCCAGCTCCTCCACCAGCGAGCTAGTAACGGAGCTGATTTGCTACTTCGACGATGGCTTGGAAATTACAGCGGCCGAGGCCACAGCTTTGTATGCCGGCATCGTGCTGGATACGAAGAACTTTGCCGTGCAGACAGGCGAGCGCACCTTTGAAGCGGCAGCACTTTTGCGTCGCAGTGGTGCTGACCCCAATTTGGTACGCCTGCTCTTTAAGGATGATATTGGCACCGTACAGGCCAGGGCAAAGCTTATTGCCGAGGCCAAAACGCCCATTCCGGGCTTGGCCATTTCCATTATGCGCAACGCAGTGCGTGAAACAAGGTCTTCCGTGCTTGCTGCCCAAACAGCGGACTCTCTGATTACTATGGACGGGATTGCTGTGGGTGTGGCAATAGTTGAATATAAAGACGGCTATCTTGGCATCAGTGCCCGCAGTGACGGCAGCGTCAACGTGCAGGTAATTATGGAAGAGTTGGGCGGCGGCGGTCACCAAACTGTGGCTGGCGTGCAGATTGCCAACAAGCGTGCCAAGGATGTGGAGCCGCAAATTATTGCATTAGCAAAAAAACAATTAGAGGAGCGAGATAATAATGAAAGTAATTCTGCTGCAAGATGTTAAAAGCTTAGGTAAAAAGGGTGATGTTGTAGAAACTGCTGAGGGCTATGGTCGTAACTACCTGCTGCCTCGCAAGCTGGCTAAGGAAGCAACCACCGCTAATTTGAATCAAGCGAAGGCTGACAAGGCTACCGCTGCTCACCGTGCTGCCCAAGCCAAGGATGAGGCTGTAGTATTGGGCGCACAAATTGAGAAAATCACCGTCAACATGAAGGTACGCGTGGGCGAAAACGGCAAAATGTTCGGCTCCGTAACCAGCAAGGACGTGGCTGAAGCACTGATTAAGCAAACCGGTCTCAATATCGACCGTCGCAAAATTGAATTGAAGAGTGCAGTGAAGGGCTTGGGTGAATACACTGCTGTGGCCAAGCTGCACACCGATGTCACCGCTACCTTTAAGGTAATGGTAGAAGCTGAATAAACAATACACTAATAAAAGAGAATGGGATTATGGAAGAGAGAGTACCACCGCAAAATATAGAAGCGGAACAATCAGTCTTAGGCGCCATGCTGATCGACAAGGAGGCCATCGCCAAGGCCACTGAAATCCTTGGTGTTGACGATTTTTATCGAGAAGCACACAGGGTTATTTTTGCTGCCATGCTGGAGCTGTATAACAAAAATGAGGCCGTGGATCTAATCACGGTGACGGATATTCTGCGCCGTGATAATAAGCTGGAGGATATTGGCGGCATTGCCTATATCACTAGCTTGGCCAATGTGGTTTTGACCGCTGCCAATGTGAAATACCATGCGGATATTGTGGCCGAAAAGAGTGTGCTGCGCCAGCTGGTAAAGGTTTCTACGGAAATCGCTGCTATGGGCTACGAAGCCAACGATGAGGTTGGCGTTTTGCTGGACACGGCGGAAAGTCGCATCTTAGAGATTTCTAATCGCAAAAAGAAGACTGACTTTACTCCCATCAGTGCTGTGCTCATGGACAGTGTGCAAAATATTGAAAAGCTGCTTAATAATAAGGGTGGTCTTACGGGTATTCCTACCGGCTTTAACGATTTAGACAAGCTGACCAGCGGTTTGCATCCTTCGGATTTTATTATTTTGGCAGCTCGCCCTTCCATGGGCAAAACTGCGTTAGCTTTGAATATTGTGCAGAATGTGGCTTTGCGCGCCCACAAGCGTGTGGGCGGCGATCCTCGCAGTGTGGCCTTCTTTAGCTTGGAAATGAGCAAGGAGCAGCTGGTTAACCGCATGCTCTGCGCTGAGGCTAATATTGACAGCCAAAGGCTGCGCATCGGCGAAATGGGCGACAAGGATTGGGATTCCTTGTGGGCGGCCTGCGACACTATGAGCAAGGCTAAAATTTATATCGACGATACGGCGGGTATCACGGTTATGGATATGCGCAGTCGTGCTCGTCGCCTGAAGGCGGAGCACGGACTGGATTTAATTGTGGTGGACTATCTGCAGCTGATGCAGGGTAGTGGCAAGCGCAACACCAGCGGCGACCGCCAGCAGGAGGTATCTGAGATTTCCCGTTCTCTGAAGGCCTTGGCCCGTGAGCTTGATGTGCCGGTTTTGGCCCTGTCCCAGCTGAGCCGTGGCGTGGAGGCGCGTCAGGTAAAGCGTCCCATGCTCAGTGATTTGCGTGAATCCGGCTCCTTGGAGCAGGACGCAGATATTGTTGCTTTCCTTTATCGTGAGGATTATTACAATCCTGAAACAGAAAACAAGCATACGGAGCTGATTATAGCCAAGCATCGTAACGGCCCTGTGGATACTGTCAATCTATTCTTTCATAAACAATTTACAAAATTTGTTGGCTTCACTAAGCGTGAGGAATGACCAAAAAGGACTGTCTTTAGGGGCAGTCCTTTTCTTTTTGCGCAACACTTCCGAATATTTTTGGATATTTGCTTAAAAACGTTCAGAAAGCTTGCGTTTGATTGCGGAAAATG
>SFRS01000270.1 GCA_004562175.1 bacterium
TACTAAAAAACCCGACAGTCAAAAACTGTCGGGCAAATTTTTAAGTGGAGCGGAAAACGAGATTCGAACTCGCGACCCCCTCCTTGGCAAGGAGGTGCTCTACCACTGAGCTATTTCCGCATTCAGTTGCTAGTGCATCAGCAACGAATATAAGTATAAAGCATCGACACAGTTTTGTCAACACCTTTTTTGTACTTTTTTTGGATTTTTTCTTACTCCTCCGGCTCGTACACAGAAAGAGCCTCTAAAGCCAAGGCATAGCCAGCAAAACCAAGGCCACAAATTTGGCCCACACAGCCTGCCACAGTCACAGAATGATGGCGGAACTCCTCACGCTTATGGATATTGCTGATGTGCACCTCGATGGCCGGAATATTCACTGCCTTCAGCGCATCCAAAATAGCAACGCTATAATGAGTAAAGGCCGCAGGATTAATGACAATGCCATCAAACTGGCCGTAAGCCTTTTGGATGGCAGTGACAATGTCACCCTCGTAATTGCTCTGCAAAAGCTCCACCTCCACGCCCAAGCGTGCAGCCGCAGAGCGAATATAAGCACACAGGCTCTCGTAATCGCGACGGCCATAAATTGCCTTTTCGCGAGTTCCCAGCATATTAATGTTAGGTCCGTTTAACACTAAAATTCTCCGCATAATCTTTCACCTTCATTCTGAAATTTGCCTGGCATAGCTTTCCAAGGCTGCCAAGGTCCTACCAAAATCACCTGTATTAGTGATAATCTTATCCGCATATTGGCGATATAGCTCAATGCGCTCCTCGTACAGCTTGAAGATGCGCTGCTTGTCCGCTGCCAGCAGCGGACGGGCGTCGCCCTCAATATTGCCCAAAATCTGCTCGGGCTTGCGGTCTAAAAAGACCACCACGCCCTTGCGCTTCATGAGCTCCATGTTTTCGGCGCGCTTTACAGCGCCACCGCCGGTGGCGATCACCGCGCCCTCCAGCTCTGCCAAATAGGCCAAGGTGCGGGTTTCAGCAGCGCGGAAAGCGTCCTCGCTTTCCGCAAAGAAATCCTTAATGGTCCGCTGCTCCCGCTGCTCTAACACATCGTCGGCATCGTAAAACTTACAGCCCAAGCGCCTGGCTAGGCGCTTGCCAAAGGTGCTCTTGCCGCAGCCCGGCATACCAATCAAAACAATATTCTTCATATATCCAACCCCGTCGTGCTTTTTTGAGAAAGCAAGCGTATTACAGCTTGCTCTCCAAGGCTCGCATAATGCGCACGATTAAATCGCTGTCATACTGCTCACCCTGCCAAATCTCTTGAGCCGCCACAGCCTGGGCCACCAGCATGAACAGACCGTTCACAGCCTTGTTGCCAGCCTCTGCTGCTTGCTTGAGGAACAGCGTTTGTGCAGGATTATAAATCAAATCCACACTGGCATCAAAGGCGAAGCTCACTTCGCTGCTCACAGGTGCTGCCTCCACCTTGGGATACATGCCCACAGGCGTGCAGTTCACCAGCACATCACCCTGAAGCGCATCCAATCTTGCGTAGTCGATAACCTTAATCTTCGGTGCAATCTTGGCAAAATGGGAATCTACCTTAAACACATCACGAGTAACTAAATATAGCTTGGCACACCTTTTATCAGCCAAATATTTTACCACCGCGCGAGCTGCGCCACCAGTGCCTAAAACAGCGCACACCTTGCCGTTCACCTTGATATCATTGTATTCCAGCATGCGCCCAAAGCCAAAATAGTCGGTGTTGTAGCCAAAAGCGCCTTCCTCCGTAAATTTGATCGTATTCACTGCACCAATGGCTGCTGCCTCAGGAGCAATACTATCTAAAAGCGGCATCACATGCAGCTTGTGGGGAATAGTCACATTGGTACCCACAAAATTCCCACGCAGCTTGGCCATCAGCTCCGGCAAGGCCTCTAGCTCCGTTTCTAAGAGCTCGTAGCTGCCCTGCTTGCCTGTATATTTAAAGAACAATTCATGAATGGCGGGGCTCAGGCTATGTCCCAGCTTGCCACCAATCAAACCAAATTTATTTACCTCAACCATGGCCTACTCCTTCTTTTCGTAAGCTCGATAATTACCCAAAACCTTCACATAGGTACTCTTTGCCCGCACCTCTTCCATCACGTCTGCCACCAAAGGATCAGAAAGATTACCTGTTACATCAATATAGAAGAAATACTCC
>SFRS01000271.1 GCA_004562175.1 bacterium
ATCTTGCCCACGCCAGCCACGAAGGGGGCGAAGGTGCGCACGATGGGCACGAAGCGGGCTAGGAAAATGGCCTTGTGACCATGCTTGGCATAAAATTCGCTGGCCTTGTCCACATGCTCCTTTTTGATGAGGCTGTGCTTGGCGTTGATCATGGCCAGGCCCAGCTTTTCGCCAATCATATAATTGCAGGCGTCGCCCAAAATGGAGGAGACGAGGAAGATGACCGTAATTATTTTGATGTCCATGCCCTCGGGAGCGGTTGCCGCCAAAGCGCCGCAGGCAAAGAGCAGGGAATCGCCAGGCAGGAAGGGGGTAACGACCAGGCCCGTTTCGCAAAAGACTACCAGAAATAAAATGGCATAGATGAAGTGACCATAGGCGGCCATGATCTCTGGCAGATGCTTATCCAAATGTAAAATAATGTCGATAAAATAGAGTGCGTACTGTTCCATTGCTTCAACCTTTCTCCTTTTTCATGAATGCGTGCGGACTGCCCGTTACGGGCAGCAGTAGCTTTAGTAATGCATGAAGATATTTTAACAGAAAAACCGAACTTTGTCATAATATTTTCATCTAAAAATGTGAAATTCCCCTTAAATGTGGTACAATAGAAGATATTAAAAGATTATTGTTAGTTTTTCTAGCTAAGGAGACATTACATGGAAGAAAAAAATACTTTGTGCTGGTGTGGTAGTGGCAAAGCATATGCCTCTTGTCACCAAATGATTGATGCGAAAATTGAATTATTGCGCTCCCAAGGCAAGGAAGTGCCGGACCGCTGTATGATTAAAACCCCTGAGCAAATCGCTGGCATTCGTGAGGCCTGCAAAATCAACACCGGCGTGTTGGATGAGGTTGCTAAGCACATTAAGGCGGGCATGACCACGGAGCAGATTAATACTATCGTTTATGATTATACTATTGCCCATGGCGCAACTCCTGCTCCTCTGGGCTTTATGGGCTTTCCCAAGAGCGTGTGCACCTCCGTCAACGACCAGGTGTGCCATGGTATTCCCAGCGAGCACGATGTTTTGAAGAGTGGCGATATCGTTAACGTGGATGTGTCCACCATTTACAAGGGCTATTATGCGGATGCTTCCCGTATGTTCATGATTGGCAAGGTGCGCAAACCGGCTGCTGATTTGGTGGCTATTACTAAGCAATGCCTGTTGAAGGGCATTGAGGCTGCCCAGCCCTGGGGATATATTGGCGACATTGGCGCGGCTGTGTCCCAGCTGGCCCGCAAGCATGGCTACAGCGTGGTAACTGAGTTTGGCGGCCACGGCGTGGGCATTGATTTCCACGAGGATCCTTTCATCTGTCATGTGGGCAAGCGTAAAACAGGCATGGTACTGGTGCCGGGCATGATTTTCACCATTGAGCCCATGATTAATATGGGGCGCAAGGGTGTATTTGTGGATGCGGCCAATGATTGGACTGTTTATACCGATGACGGCAGCTTGTCCGCACAGTGGGAGCACACTATTTTAATCACAGAAAATGGGCCAGAGGTGCTGACCTATTAATAACGCGGGCTGACGCGTTATGTGGTATATAAGTAAATATTTTAAGGAGGGTGTATTGCAATGAGTTTTCTCGAGTCTTTCTTCAAGCTGAAGGAGCATCACACCGACGTTAAGACTGAGCTTATCGCCGGTATTACTACCTTCATGACCATGGCCTATATTTTGGCCGTTAACCCCGGTATTTTGAGTGCCTCCGGTATGGATGCTGGTGCTGTGTTCACTGCTACTGCCTTGGGTGCTGCCATTGGTACGCTTTTGATGGCTTTCCTCAGTAATTATCCCTTTGCTTTGGCTCCCGGCATGGGCCTCAATGCTTTCTTTGCCTTCACCGTGTGTGGTGCTATGGGCTACTCATGGAAGGTTGCTCTGGCTGCCGTATTTGTAGAAGGTATTATCTTCATCATTTTGTCCTTGACGAAGGTGCGCGAGGCCCTTTTCGATTGCATTCCCGTGTCCTTGAAATTTGGCGTCACCGGCGGCATTGGCCTCTTTATCGCCTTTATCGGCCTGCAGAGTGCAAAAATCGTTGTGGATGGTCCTTGCCTGGTTGGCCTGTACAATTTCCGTGCTGCTTTGGCAGATGGAACCTTCCATTCCACTGGTATCGGTGCATTTCTTGCTCTCTTGGGTATTTT
>SFRS01000272.1 GCA_004562175.1 bacterium
GGCCTCCTGCGTGACCGGTCTTGCTGTGTGGGATACGGGCAAGGAGCTGAGCCTTTTTGGGCAAATGGTGCTCATCATGCTCATTCAGCTGGGTGGTATTGGCCTTATGACCATCAGTACCCTGTTTAATTTTGGCCTCCATCGCAAAATGAATATTCGCCAGCGCCTCTTGGTGCAGGACTCCCTCAATCAGGATGACGCCGGTGAGGTGCTCCATGTGGCCATGAGCGTCTTTAAATATACCTTTCTTTTGGAATTTTGCTTTGGCACGGTGCTGGCCCTGTACTTTTATTATTCCTTGGGCTTGGGGCTACTGGCACGCTATTTCCGCCTTTTGTAATGCGGGCTTTGATTTAGTGGGCAATTTCCAAAGCCTCACGGGCTTTCAGGGCGATGTGGTCTTAAATGTGGCCTTTATTTTGCTCATTCTCATCGGCGGCCTGGGCTTTACAGTGCTGGACGATTTATTAGAAAAACGCTGCTGGCAAAAATTAACCCTGCATTCGAAAATCGTGCTGGTGGTCAACGCCATACTGATTGTGCTGGGTACGGTGCTGATTTGGCTTTTGGAGCATCACAACGAAGCTACCATTGGTGCAGTGGGCGTGGGGCAGCAGTGGCTGGCCTCCCTGTTCCAATCCGTCTCTTTACGCACAGCAGGCTTTAATACTATGGATTTAGCATCCCTGACTCATGCTACGCTGTTCTTCATGATGGGCATGATGTTCGTGGGCGCGTCCCCGACCTCCACCGGCGGCGGTATCAAGACCACCACCTTCGCGGTGCTTTTGGCCTCTACCTTTGCCCTGCTCCGCGATAAAAAGGATGTGGTGATGTTCCGTCGCCGTATTGACTCCAGTATTATTAGTAAGAGCTTGGCGGTCTTTTTATTAGCTATTTCCTGGATGACCATGGCAGTGTTTTTGCTGCTGGTCTTAGATGATAAGCAGCATCCCTTTGAGTTTGTGCTGTTCGAGGTATTTTCGGCCATGGGCACCGTTGGGATGGGCATTGGTATTACGCCGGAGTGGAATGCCTGGTGCAAGCTTGTGCTCATTATGACCATGTTTATTGGCCGCATCGGTATTTTGACATTTGGTATGTCCTTCTTTAATAAAAAGGTGGACAAACTGCGTTATCCCACAGAAAATGTTATGATTGGTTAATGAGGTAGCATCATGAGTAAAGCAAAGAGAAAACAATTTTTAGTGGCTGGCTTGGGCCTATTCGGTACTAGCGTGGCGGTGACGCTGCAGGGCTTAGGCTACGAGGTATATGCTCTTGATAACGACGAGAGCCTGGTTCAGGATTTGAGCAGCCAGCTGACCTATGTGGTGAGCGGGGACGCCAGCGACAGAAAGACCTTGCAGGCACTGCCCTTGGAGGATATTGATGTGGCGGTGGTGGCCATTGGCAATGTGGAGCGAAACATGATGACTACCATGCTCTTGAAGGAGCTGGGCATCAAGCAGGTGGTTTCCAAGGCTATCAATAATCTGCATGGCGCCATGCTGAGCAAAATCGGCGCGGACAAGGTGGTTTACGCCGAGCGTGATATGGGCGAGCGCGTGGCCCACAACCTGATTTCCGCGGGCGTCATGGACTATATCGAGCTTTCTAGCGAAATTAGCGTTATGAGTTTGACCATCCCCACGGAGTTCATCGGCAAGAATTTGATCGAGGCGGACCTGCGTCGTCGTTATGATGTCAATGTTGTGGCTATCAAGCGGGAAGGACGTACTCTGGTCAATCCCAAGGCCCAGGAGGTTTTTCAGCCTGAGGACGAAATTATTGTTTTAGGTACCCATGAGGGTGTGAAGCGGATGGGGGTTGATTTCTAATGGAATTGACAGCAGTAAATAATCCGCAGGTCAAGGCGGCCGCGGAGCTCAAGCTCAAGAAGCACCGACAGCAGCGGGGCCTGTTTTTGGCCGAGGGCCTGCGCACGGTAGAGGAGGCGGTAGCCTCTAAGCAGGTGGAGAGCGTTTTTTACACTGCCATCGAGGACGACAGGACCCGCGCTGTGCTGGAAAATGCGGCCGCTCAGCAGGTAAAATTGACCTGCGTGAGCGACGCTGTGCTGAAGAAAATCGCTGATACAGAAACGCCCCAGGGGATTATTGCGGTGTGCAGGATGCAGGCCACGGCGCTGGAGGATTTGCTGGCGTCGGGGAAGATGCTGCTGGTTCTAGACAGGGTGGGGGACCCCGGTAACGTGGGTACCATGCTGCGCACAGCCGATGCCGCAGGCATTGGGGGACTGGTGCTCTTGAAGGGCAGCGTGGATATCTATGCTCCCAAAACGGTGCGCTCCTCCATG
>SFRS01000011.1 GCA_004562175.1 bacterium
TTATCATCTTTATACGGCGACCTTTGGTCCGCCCCTGACACTGATTCACCGTTCTATTCACGTTTCCATGATGTTGGTTTTGACCTTCCTCATGTATCCCATGTGTAAGAAATCTAGCTTCACTACTCCATCCATTCTGGACTGGATTTTGGTGGCTCTCTCCTTGGCGGCTCCCATTTATATTACCACCGACTACCAAGGCTTTGTAGAAAGAGCAGGTAACGCCAATACTATGGATATGGTTATGGCAACACTGCTTGTGGCGTTGGTGCTGGAGGCCTCCCGTCGCGTCAGCGGCAACGTGCTTTCCCTGTTGAGCTTGGTTTTCATAGCCTACGGTATTTTCGGTCGTTCTATGCCGGGTATGTTCATGCACCGCGGCTATGACTGGACCAGCCTGTCCAACCATTTCTTTGCTAATACGGAAGGTATTTATGGCACTTCTGTTAACGTTGCTGCCAGCTACATCTTCCTCTTCATTCTCTTTGGTGCCGTAATGAGCAAGTCTGGCATGGGCCAGTTGTTCAACGATTTGGCGCTGGCTTTGGCCGGTCATACTAAGGGCGGTCCGGCGAAGGTATCCGTCATCGCCTCTGGCTTCTTGGGCTCCATTAACGGCTCCGCTGTAGCTAACGTTGTTACTACCGGCGCCTTCACCATTCCTTTGATGAAGAAAACCGGTTATTCCAAGGAATTCGCCGGTGCTGTTGAATCCGCTGCATCTGTTGGCGGTCAGCTGCTTCCGCCCATTATGGGTGCTGCAGCCTTCATCATGGCAGAAATGCTGGGCGTAAAATATTCTAGCATTATCGTCTGGGCTGCGATTCCGGCATTGCTCTATTATTTGGGTATCATTATCCAAGTACAGCTGCGTGCTTCTAAGGATGGCTTGGTAGGCCTGCCCAAGGACCAGCTGCCTGTTTTGAAGACTGTGTTGAATGCTCGTGGCCATTTGCTGCTGCCAGTATTCTTCCTGCTTTACATGCTGTTCTTCTCTGGTACGACTGTAGTTTATTCCGCAGTTTTGACCATTGTGGTTACCATCGTGGTTGCCCAGCTGAAGAAGGATACACGCATGAGTGTGAAGGATATGGTGGATGCCTTGGCTAATGGTGCTAAGCAGACTGTTTCCGTAGCTATTGCCTGCGCCTGCGTAGGCATCATCATCGGCGTTTGCTCCAAGACCGGCTTTGGTCTGACCATGGCCAACACCATTATTGCTTTGGGTGGTACCAGCATTCTCTTCACGCTGGTCTTCACCATGATTACCTGTATGATTTTGGGTATGGGCCTTCCCTCCATCCCCGCATACATTATCACTGCTGCCATTGCCGCTCCGGCACTGGCAAAGCTGGGTATCGCTCCGGCGGCTGCCCACATGTTCTCCTTCTATTATGCCATGTTTGCGAACCTGACTCCGCCTGTGGCACTGGCTTCCTTTGCGGCAGCGGGCCTGTCCGGTGGCGATCCCATGAAGACAGGCGTGGCTTCTGTGAAATTGGCTATTGCAGGCTTCATAGTACCCTTCATGTTCGTGTTCTCGCCTCAGCTGATGCTCATCAACACCACCTTGGTGGAGGGCGCTTGGACTGCTGTTACGGCCTGCATCGGCGTGTTTATGCTGGCAGTTGCTGTTGAAGGTTATTTCTGTGCGAAGGTTGCCCTGTGGCTGCGTGCAGTTATTTTGGTAGGTGCGCTGGGCCTCATGAACCCGGGCATGGTTACTGACGCTGTAGGTATTGCTTGCTGCGTAGTATTGTTCTTCATCCAAAAGAAGAAGGAAAAGGCCTTGAAGGCAGCATAAGTTTTGTGACTTTTAACCGTAGTATCGCTTTGGTACTACGGTTTTTTATTTGCGTTTGTTCGTCTACTTTTTCGAGCGACCGAAAAAGTAGCAAAAAGGTCGCGCGCTTTTGAAAAGCGCGGGAAACAATTTGTTTTTTATATCCCATTTTTGGTACGACTGAGCTTTACACTAGACGTGCATGAGTCACTTCGCAAAACATGTTATTATCGGTGTAAATAAGAACTTTCCTTCCGTAATGCTTTGATGCAGTGACTACTGCTTGCTAAAGGATAGAAAAATGTATGAAATTGAGTAATAAGTAAGCAGAAGGTGAGCTGTGATTTTTAGCAAATGAGTGGCTGGAACAATAGAAGCAAGTGTTTCGAAAACCTAAAGCTTTTTGCGAACAGATTGGACACCGTAGCTTCGTGATTGTTCCCCACGAAATTTGCGTTAAGAAAATCACCGCGAGCATGATGCTTACTTATTACGAATTTCTTATTTAGCCTATCCACTTATGGTATAATAATGTCATAAGGAGAAGACTGAACATGTTAAGAAAAATTTTGCTTTTATTATTGTGTATAGTGTTTGTTGCTGGCTGCATGGGAACGAAGGCTGCAAAGCAAGGAGAGTCGGTGCAGACAGGCAAACAGGTAGTACTTGGTATTGAGCGCGTAGGGGAGCCGGAGATCAAGAAGCTGCTAGAGGGCAAGCGTTTGGGACTCTTCACCAACCAAACAGGCGAGGCTAGTGAGTTGTTGAAAAACTTTTTAAAATATATTATGACCAATGAGCCAGTTGATGAGTTCACGGAGAATGTGGAACGCCAAGTAGCGGCAGTGAAGAATGATAAGAAAGCGAGGGAAGAGTATATGGTACTGCAAGCTAAAATTAGAGAGCATGAAATTTTAGCTTTTGAGGCTGGCGAAGCAAAGGGCCATGCAGTTGGACTGCAAGAGGGCCAATCAATAGGCGAAGCTAAAAAAAGCAGAGAAACTGCTCTTAAGATGCTGAGGAAGAATAAGCCGTTATCCGAGATTATAGAGTTTACAGATATATCGGAGAAGGATGTTTTGGCTCTTGCTAAGGAAAATGGCTTAGAGGTTATTGCTTAGCATATCAACAAAACAGAATATAATGTCGTTTTCATGGCGATAGTAAAAACAGCGTTCTAGTGTATACTTGGAGCGCTGTTTTTTTCGTTTTCACTTATGGTATAATATAACCAAAGGAGAACAGAACATGTTAAGAAAAATTTTGCTTTTATTATTGTGTATAGTGTTTGTTGCTGGCTGCATGGTAACGAAGGCTGCAAAGCAAGGAGAGTCGGTGCAGACAGGCAAACAGGTTGTACTTGGCATTGAGCGAGTGGGGGAGCCGGAGGTCAAGAAGCTGCTGGAGGGCAAGCGTTTGGGCCTGTTTACTAATCAAACAGGCGTGGATAGCAAGCTGCGCTCCAGCGTGGATATCCTGCGGACCCAGTATAATTTGAGCGCCATTTTCGTGCCAGAGCACGGCCTATACGGCGCCGTGGAGGCGGGCAAGCAGTTTGCCAGCAGCGAGCATGAGGGTATCCCAGTGCTGAGCCTGTATGGCAGTAGTCGCCACCCTAGCAAGGAAATGCTGGAGCACATCGACACCATGGTGGTGGACATTCAGGACGTGGGCGTGCGCCACTACACCTATTTTTCCTCGCTGGCCTACATCATGGAGGCCTGTGCCAAAGCCAATAAAGAGGTGGTGGTGCTGGATAGACCCAATCCTCTAGGCGACAAAAAGCAGGGACCTGTGCTAAAGCCAGAGTATGCCACCTTTATTGGTTTGTACTCTATTCCTCTCCGTCACGGCCTTACCATCGGCGAATTTGCCTGCTACATTAATACGGAAGAGGGCATCAACTGTAAGCTGGAAGTTGTGCCCATGCAAAACTATCGTGCTGGCATGGACTGGGCGGACACGGGCCTGCCTTGGGTGCAGACCTCGCCCCGCATTCCTACCGCAGAATGCGCCTACCTTTATTGCATCACCGGCAGCCTTGGCAATGGCAACCTGTCCGTGGGTATTGGCACGGGCAAGCCCTTCCACTTCGTGGGCGCGCCCTTCATGGATGCCGAAGCGGTGAAAAAGGCCTTGGATGAGCAAAACATCCCCGGCCTGGGCTTTCGCGCTGCGGCCTATACTCCTGAAGCGGCTGCCTACGCCGGTAAATTGGTGCAGGGCGTAGAAATCTATGTGCTAGACAAGGAAAAGGCCAATTTGGCGGAGGCTAGCTACACCATTTTGCAAACACTACGCCAGCTCTATCCCAATATGCTCACCTTCAAGGAGAGGGGCTACGGCCTTAAGGGGTATAAAATTGACACTAATTTAGGCGAAAGCAGTGCTCGTGAGGGCTTGCCAGAAAAAGAAGTATTTCTGCGTTGGACACAGGAAAGCACTGACTTTGCCCAAAAGGCTAAGAAATACAAACTATACCAATAAGCTCATGGAAAATATTTTTACTATTATTATATAAATTACTACAAGCTCCTGCTTCTTCGGCAGGAGCTTTTCCTGTACCTATGTTGCATATTCTAATTGTATGATGTACAATATAAGAAGAATAAATATGCATGATTTTAAATTAGAAAGTATAAATCAACACGAGGTGCAATAACATATGCGTAGGTGTGTGATAATTGCTATAACGATGCTTTGCATACTGCTTAACGTTGTGTGCGCTATTGATGCACAGGCAGCGGAGCAAAAGCCCAAAACAGTCAGAGTTGGCTATGTCATTTACAAGGGCTTTCAGGAAGGACGTGGGGACGAAGCCAAGTCCGGCTATGGCTATGAATTTTTGCAGCAGCTAGCTTACTATGCCAATTGGAAGTACGAATATGTTTATGGAAATTTTGGCGAGCTCTTAGAAAAGCTGAAAAAAGGTGAGATAGATGTTATGGGTAATGTGTCATATACACCTGAGCGAGCTCAAAGCATCAGCTATCCTCTAGAAGAACAGGGACGGGAATACTATTATCTTTACATTCGTGACGATAGAACAGATTTAAAATTTACTGAGCCTGCCACCTTCAGTGGCAAGAGCATTGGTGTCAACAAGGGGAGCATCCAGGAGGTTTATTTGCGCCAATGGCTGGATAAGAACGGGGTCCAGGCTCATATCATTCCTTATGCCAATGGCAACCAACGCAACCGGGATGCCATTGATGGCGTTATTGATGCTAACGTGGCGCCGCCCCTCATGGATTCTAATAAGGTGAAGCAGCGTTTACGCTCCATTGGTAAGCTGGGCTATTCTTCCTATTACGTGGCTGTGAACAAGCAACGACCGGATTTATTGCAGGATGTAAATTTTGCCCACCAAAGAATTTTGCAGGCCGATCGCTTCTATAACGAAAGAATTTACCTGAAATATTATGGGGATTCCTCCGTAACTCTGTCTGGTCTGGATAAGACGGACCTTGCTTGGCTCAAGGGGAAACAGAGCCCCTTCACTGTTGGTTATGTGCAAGGCTTTCTGCCCTATGCTGATTGGGATGAGGATAAGCGTAATTTGATGGGTATATTGGCTGTGTATAAGGAGCACATGGCCCGTCGCTACAATATCGATATTGCTACAAAGCGCTTTGCTAATTATGAAGAGATTCGCAGGGCTTTGGCTCATGGTGAAGTAGATGCTATTTATCCCTTCTATTGCCACTATTGGACTGCGGAAAGCAATGACCTCATGGTGACTGAGCCCTTGACTACTAGCTTTATGGTGCTTTTGTATAAGGGCTATTATGATGTGCACACCTCCAATATCATTGCAGTGGCTAAGCAAAGCCCCATGCAGAAATATTATTTGAAGGCTAATTTCCCCAACTCTAAGGTGCATGAGGTCGATACCTTGGAGGATTGTATTAAGGCTGTTTTGGATGAGAATGCCAATTGCACGGTTATGTCCTCGGATACTTATTACGCATAT
This sequence comes from bacterium, assembly GCA_004562175.1. Classification (GTDB taxonomy): domain Bacteria; phylum Bacillota; class Negativicutes; order Acidaminococcales; family Acidaminococcaceae; genus Phascolarctobacterium_A. The sequence continues at coordinate 5,757 of SFRS01000011.1, forward strand.
CGTAGTAGCTTAGAGGGCATGGAGGATTGCAATATTATCACTACTGGCTTCGAGGTTCCCGTGGGCTTTGCTGTGCAGAGTGGCAACAGGGAGGCATTTTCCTTCATGCGTAAGAGTATCACCGGCTTGAATTATGGTGATATCAGCAAATCCATGATTGAGGATGGCTATGCTGTGCCGGAGCCGACCCTGAGGCAGTTTTTGCGCCGTCATTTGTATTTAGTCATGTTCGGTGGCTTTGTACTGACGCTGCTCTTAGCAGGCTTTGGTATGCATTATGTCATGACCAAGCGGCGCGAGGCCAGCCTGTGCCAGTATAATCTGGAGCTGAACAAGAAGATTTATGTGGACTTTGCCACGGGCTTGCCCAACAAGAACAAGTGTGAGGAGATGCTGGCTACGCCTGGGCCTATCACTAAGCCCACCGCCTGCTTTATGTTTGATTTGAATGACTTGAAGGTGGTTAATGACAGCCTAGGTCACGAAATGGGCGACATGATGATTTATAGCTTTGCCAAGCTGCTAAGGCAGGTTGTGCCCTGCGAGTATTTTGTGGGCCGTTTTGGAGGAGATGAGTTCATTCTCATTGCCGAAGGCATTACCGGCAAGCGGGAAATAAAAGCTGTGTTGGCGGACATTGAAGAACTCATCGAGTTCTACAATAAGAATAATAAGGAGTTTAAGCTGAGTTATTCTTCAGGCTATGCCTACAGCGAAGATCACAAGGGCGTGACTATGGCTGAGTTGTTGCACTTGGCGGACGAGAATATGTATGCTAACAAGAAAGCCTTCAAGGCTAAATGTCATTGATAATCCAAAATTGCACTAAAAAAGGCTGCCGCAGTAAATGCGACAGCCTTTTCAAATGCTTGAGGAAAATTGGAAGCTTGTGCATGCTAGGCAAAAGCCAGCATACTTTAATAAGGGTAGTGATTAAACGATTTTTTCGCCGTGGTAGCTTTCGCCGCCACCGTCGGGCAGCAGGCCATAGCGCTCGGTCCACAGAGTTTTATACTTAATTGCTTGGGCATGGATAGAAGCGAGGCCCTTTTCATCCAAGGTTTTGATGACCTTGGCGGGAATGCCTGCTACAAGGCTATTGGGGGGAACAATGGTACCCTTGGTAACAACAGCACCGGCAGCAACGATGGAGCCCTTGCCGATAACGGCACCGTCCAAAACGGTGGAATGCATGCCGATGAGGCAGTGATCCTCAACCGTGCAGGCATGGAGCAGAGCGCAATGACCAACAGTAACGTAATCGCCTACGATGCAGGCATAATTATCTGCAACATGGAGCACGCTGTTGTCTTGGATATTGCTGTAGCGACCTACCTCAATGCGGTTTACGTCGCCGCGAATGGTTACACCGGGCCATACACTGGCATATTCTTTGATTTCTACCTTGCCGATGAGGGTAGCAGTATTAAAAGCATAAGCCTTTTCATCGATTTTGGGAGCTTGTCCTTCGAATTTAAAAATCATTTTCATTCCCCGCTTTCACAAAAATCTTGAGTAATACTCATCAAGAACTGAACTACACCTTAATTATATAAAAGTTGGTACTAATGTCAAGGGTGTTCACATTTAAATCATACCACTTCACAGGAATTTTGCAGAATCGTCCCCCAGACCTTGCATAGAGGGGACAATAGTCTTATAATTAAGATGGATAGAAAGGATTTTTATGAAGAGAACTACCATTTTTTTATTGCTACGTGTAGCAGCTTATGTGCTGCTTTTGGGGCTTGTGCTGTATGGCTTATATATTTCCCCGTATAATCCCCATCCTCATTCGGCAGAGGACATCCGCCGCTGGGTCATGGGCTTTGGGGCCTGGGCGCCCTTGATTTATGTGGGCGTTTACACCATCAGACCCTTGTTGTTTTTCCCCTCGTTACTTTTGAATTTGAGCGCCGGGGTTTTGTTCGGACCGTGGCTAGGCATTTGCTTTTTGCTTTTGGGAGGCTTTGGCTGCGCCAGCCTGTGCTATCTTTTGGGACGCTTCGGCGGCGGGCACTGGCTGCTACGCCATTTCGGCGGCAGCTGGGGCGAGCGCTTGACCAGCTATTTGGTGGGCGAAGGCAGCTTCACGAAAATGCTGTGGCTGCGCACCGTGCCTATTTTTCCCTATGACCCTGTGAGTATTATTGCGGGCAGTGTGCGCTTGCCCTTTAGGATTTATGCTGTGGCAACCATTTTAGGCATGCTACCGGGGGCCATTGCTTATAATTTTTTGGCTGACTCCTTTGGTACATCGCGTTTTTATGGGGCCATAGTAGTGACTTTATTGGCCTTTGGGGTGCCCCTTGTATTGTGGAAGAAAGGTCGTGACATGAATGGCAAAAAATACAGAGATTGAATTGAAATTATTAGTGAGCAAGGAAAATTTGAAAAAGCTTTTGGCCTTGGACTGCGTGGCAGGCGCTCTACGGGAAGGTAGCATGCAAAAGCGTAAATTAGTGAGCAGCTATTATGACACGGAGGATTTGGCCTTCAAGCGCCAGGGCATCGCTTACAGAGTGCGTTCCAAGGGGGATGGCACCTATGAGGCTACGGTGAAGACTCGCATTGCCAATGGGGCGGGCCTCAGCGAGAGAGTGGAGCTGAATTTGCCACTGAATAGTGCTAGAGCTAAATTGGATGGCTTTGCCGAGCTGGGACTGGGCTTTGAGCTTACCGAATTGGCGCCCAATGGTGTCAGCAAGCTGTTCACGGTCACTGTGCAGCGTACCACCTACATCCTTGATCTGCAGGGCGCAGTGGCGGAGCTAGCCATCGACCATGGCAAAATCACTGGGGGCAAGGATTGCACAGACCCCATTGATGAGGTAGAAATCGAATTGTTGGAGGGCGACAAGGGAGCCCTTTTGGCTTTGGCTGCGGAAATTGCCGCCCAAGTGCCTGTTTTTGTGGAGAAGCGCAGTAAATTTGTGCGTGGCTTGGCTTTACGCGGAATTATGGCAGAGGCTGCACCTGTACAGGAAAAATTGGGCGCAGGTCCTGCCAAAAACGAAATTTTGGCAGCCTTGGCCGCCCATGGGGAGCAGCTGCTGACCTTGCAGCAGGAGCTGCAGCAAAATGTCAGCGAAAAGCTCCTAAAAAGCCTTAAGCGTGAGCTTTTAGTGCTGCGCAGCCTGCAAGCTTTGGCAGGGGTGGAGCCGTGCGAGCGTTTAGAGGAGCTGCTAAAGATAGTGGCGGATGTACGTCGTTTGCTGGCTCTGCAGGTGCTATGGCAGCGTATTATGGCCCAAGGTAAGATGGAGCGCAGTTCTCTGCAAAAGAAGTTGTCCGCTGATACGAAGGCAAGCCTGGAGCATTTGCAAGCCTTGGCTGTCGGTGGTTGCTTGACCGCCATCGTTTTCGAGCTGCAAGCCTTGGTTTACCGAGCTGAGCTGGACGAGGAGACAATGGAAGCAAGGATCAAGACTGCTTTAAAGGCATGGCAGCAGGATTTAGCTGCTGCTAGCTTGGATGCTGCGGAAAATATTGGCGCTTTGGCGCGCTGCTGCAGTGTTAAAGCCGTCAGCAAGGCAGCGGAGGCAGCGAAAAAGCAACGTCGCCAGCTGAACAAGCAGGAGCTGCTTGTTGCTTGGCAGGAGCAGCTGCGGGTTATTTGCGAGGCTAGTACGAGCAAGCTGGTGTACCGAGAAGCAGGCATGGTTTTAGGCTATTTGTTGGCCCAAAATAAGTAAAATGCTGTGTGCTTGGCAGCGAGCATGAGAGAAGGAGTGAGGAAAATGAAGAATTTTCATCTAGTGCACTTGCCTCATCAACAGCGCTTTGGTGGCGTGAACACCGCCTCCTTTGGCTTGGAGCAAGCCCAAAGGGTGCGTCGTTTTCACCAAAGCTTTCCGGAATACAGCATGACTCCCTTAGTGGAGCTCAAATGCTTGGCCAAGGAGCTGGGTGTAAAGAATATCTTTGTGAAGGACGAAAGCTATCGCTTCGGGCTCAATGCCTTCAAGGTGCTAGGTGGCAGCTACGCCATTGCCCGGGAAATAGGACGCCTTTTGGGAGTGGACGAGGCGGAGCTGACCCTGGAGAGACTCTTAGCTCCGGATGTGCGGGAGCGCTTAGGACAGCTGACCTTCGTGACTGCCACCGATGGTAACCATGGTCGGGGCGTGGCTTGGACGGCTCAGCGCTTGGGTCACAGGGCTGTGGTCTTCATGCCTAAGGGCACGGCGGCGGAGCGTTTGGAAAATATTCGTAAGCTGGGCGCTGAGGCCAGCATTACGGAGGTAAATTATGATGATACGGTGCGCCTAGCACGCCAATATGCGGCGGAGCACGCAGGTGTCGTGGTCCAGGATACCTCTTGGGAGGGTTATGACGAGGTACCCCTGCATATCATGCAGGGCTACACTACTATCGGCGCGGAAATCGTGGAGCAGCTTGCTGCCTTCGGCAATGTCAAGCCCACTCACGTCTTTTTGCAGGCCGGTGTGGGCGCCATGGCAGGTGCCATGGCGGGCTTCATCGCCGACTACTACAAGGAAGCGCGGCCCATCATTACCATCGTGGAACCCAATCAGGCGGACTGCCTGTATCGCACTGCCTTGACCAACGATGGTGAGTTGCATGCAGTGACCGGCGCTTTGGACTCGATTATGGCAGGCTTGTGCTGCGGTGAGCCCTGCAGCTTGGGGTGGCAGCAGCTAGCTGCCCACGCCGACAATTTTGTGGCCATGCCCGACGAGGCGGCCGCCTTGGGCATGCGCGTTTTGGGCAATCCTGTGGGCAGCGACGCTGCTGTGGTGAGCGGTGAAAGTGGCGCCTCCGGATTTGGCTTAGTAGTGGCGGCGCTCAGGGAGCCAGGCTTGGCAGAGCTGGGGCGAAGCCTCCAGCTGAACGGCGAGTCCGTAGTTTTGTGTTTGTCCACTGAGGGGGCCACGGATGTGGCCAATTACCGGCGGATTATGTGGGAAGGAGCATGGAGCTGGAAATAAAATGAAGGGTTTAGGGAAGAAGCTTGTTGCTGTTTTTGTAGGATTTTTGGTGGTATTAGCGGGAGCCTGGCTGTGGTTGCGCCATGATTATGCCAGCTATTGTGCTAGCGGTGGCTTTGTGCTGGAGTACCATGCCATCGGCAGTCATCCTGACTGGCCTCAGGGCATGGTTATAGCTCCTGCTACCTTTGAAAAGCATTTGCAGTATCTCAAGGAGCGGGGATACCACATGGTGACCGTAGCGGAGCTGGCGGAAAGACTGTCCACGGGCCGAAGCGTGGAAAAATATATTGCTTTAAGCTTTGATGATGGTTATACAGACAATTATACGGAGGCCTTCCCCCTGCTGAAAAAATATGGTGCCAAGGCTACCTTCTCCGTGATTAATAACAAAATCGGTGGCAAGATTTATATGAATGCCGACCAGCTGAAGGAAATGCAACGTGCGGGCATGGAAATTGCCTCCCACACCTTCAGTCACAACCGTTTAGAGGACATCGACCCCATTTACTTGGATTGGGAAATCGGTACCTCCAAGTATGATTTAGAAAAAAGGCTCTTGCCCAAGGACGAGCAGGTAAAAACCCTGGCTTATCCCTGTGGTAGCTATAATGCCAAATCCATAGCTGCAGCTTTAACAGGCAATGAGTTTTTGAATACGCCTGCCTGGTTCAAGGAGCACCCCATGGAGATGTGCCGTTTGATCATTATGGACGATGGCAAAAATGCTTATACCTTCGCCAGTCTCTTGCACAGGGGCTACTGGCGCAGCTACCTTAAGGATAGAGGTATAGATATTCGCTTTTTCAGCTGGCTGCTTTAATGAAATTGGAGCTGAGCTGGCAGCTAACTAACAGATTTAAGCAAGGAGATAGGATATGCGGTTTTATACAGCAAAAATTCAAGATAAGGAAGAAATTTTGGTGGGCTTCGCCCAAGGTGACCAGGCCTATCGTTTGGGCTTGTTAGCTCGTTTGGTGCCCGCTCTTGGCTTTCAGACAATGAACGAGCTAGTGGCAGGCTGGAATAAAGAGCTCAAGGGAGCGTTGGAGCATTTGGCTGCCAACGAGGATGTGCTCAGCGCTGCGGCAGTACAGGTTAGCGAAGTAGAGCTGTGCGCACCCATTGTGTATCCACGTCAGGACGTGATTTGTTTGGGCATCAATTATGACGCTCACGCCAAGGAGGCCGGTCGTTTTTCTGGTGAAGCCTTTGGTGGCGAGCGTCCTTATACCATTTATTTTTCCAAGCGCGTGAGCCGTGCCACGGCTACTAACGAGGCAGTACCATCCTATCCGGGACTGGTGGACAGTTTGGATTATGAGTGTGAGCTGGGCGTGGTGCTTGCTCGCGACTGCAAAGGTGTTACTAAGGAGCAGGCTCGTGATTATATTTTCGGCTACACTGTTATAAACGATATCAGCGCTCGCAATCTACAAACTCGCCATAAGCAATGGTATTTGGGCAAGAGCCTGGATGGCTTCACACCCATGGGCCCCTGCCTTGTGACGGCGGATGAGATTGGTGATGAGCAGAATTTGGACATCAGCTGCACGGTAAACGGCCAGCTGCGCCAGCATAGCAATACCAAATTCATGATCCAGACCGTGTGCGGAGCCATCAGCGAGCTGAGCCAAGGCATGACCTTGCAGGCAGGAACGATTATTGCTACGGGTACTCCTGCAGGTGTGGGCATGGGTATGCAACCGCCCACTTTTCTCAAGACAGGAGATGAAATAGTTTGCCATATTGAAAAAATCGGTGATTTACGGAATGTGATTGCCTGATTTATTCCTTAAGGACAGCTTTGATGTCCTTTGGCAGGATATATTTTCTTAGTAAAAATATAAAACAAGAAAATGACAAGGCTTTGCAAAAAAACACTTGTCTTTTTTATAAAGATAGCATAAAATAGGAGTGTAAACCTAAATGGTACTCTAAAGGAGGCAAAAAAATGGGCAAATTTGAAATTCTCCAAACAAAAACCGGTGTAAAATTCAATTTGAAGGCTGGCAATGGTGAGGTTATTGCGTCCTCCCAGATTTATAAGGCAGAAAAATATTGCCGTAAGGGTATTGCCAGCGTCATCGCCAACGCTCCCAAGGCTGCTATCGAGGACCAAACCGTTGAGGGTTACGAGGTAGTTAAGCACCCGAAATTCGAGATTTATAAGGATAAGGCTGGCGAATTCCGTTTCCGCCTGAAAGCAACCAATGGCCAAATCATCGCTACCGGCGAGGGCTACAAGGCTATGGCTGGCTGCAAAAACGGCATTGATTCCATCAGAAGAAACGCTGTTGATGCAAAGATTGTGGTTGTGGAACCCAAGGAATAAGCTTTTATTCTAGTTTGGCCCCAGTATAACTATTTGTCCTCAGTATAATAAAAAGGATGCTGCTTGCGTAGCAGCATCCTTTTTTTGCATGCTCAATATCGAACATTCTTTTGAGTAACGTTTCGTTACACGAAGCACAAGGAGCATTATTGGGCTGCTCCTCGAACCTCGATCAGCACAATCTCCGGCGCGGCCTCCGTCCGCACCGGCGGTCCCCAAAAGCCATAGCCACTGCTGGTAATGGCTGTCAGCCTGCCAAATTCCTGGCGACCATAATCCAAGAGATACATGCGCTTTGTGATCTGACGATTGGGAAAAAGCTGGCCTGTGTGGGTGTGTCCGGACAGGTACAAATCATAGCCTGCTCGCGCTGCTCCCAGCATCCTGCGAGGTTGGTGGTCCATGAGTATGCTGTAGTATTTTTCGTTTTCCCAAGCTAAGGATTGGAGTGCCTTGGGTCCCTTGCCCTTGCTATAGCGAAAATCGTTCAAACCAGTGATTTTTAGCTGGCCATCGATTACCGTGCTGGCATCTCGCAGCACTCTGATACCATGGGCTTCCACCAGCTGTTCCCAGCGTGCCGGGTTATCTATGTATTCATGATTGCCAAAGGCCAAATAAACACCCTTGGGCGCATTGAGATCCTTCAGGGCAGCCAATGAGTCTTCTTCCTCCACGTAAGCAATGCGCTCGTCCACCAAATCACCGGCAATGAGCACCGCATCGGGCTGAAGGTCGTTTAAGCGTTGAGTCAATTTTTCTGCATAGCTGCGTCCTAAAATACGCCCCAGATGCACATCGCTAATCAGGGCTAGCTTATAACTAGTACCCGCAGGCAGCTTGCTCGTTACGATGTGCTCCGTGCGGATGACAGGACGAAAAGCATTAAGACTGCCAAAGGTAACCGTCAAGCAGCTGGCGACCAGAGTTATCAAAGCAAGCTTGGCAGAGGGAATGTGTATGGGCAGCGCCTTGCTGCAAAGCCAGAGCAAAAAGTGCAGTATGGCAAAAAGAAGGGTGTAATAACCGAAGGCTACCCACAGACCCTCCGCCCAAGCAGACAGCTTCACTAATGCATGGGGCAAATTGGGGGAGAGGGCGCGACTACAAATGGCGTTGATGGTCAGCACCAAATAGCCAATACTAAACCAAAGGCTGCGACCAAAGGGTAGCTGGTGGCGATAATACAGGTAACCGATGGTGCTGAGCAGCAAATCCACCGTGCCAATGAAAAAAATTATCCTCATAGAATTACTCCTCAATTTTTTTTACGTATATTATACAGCTTGAAGTCTACTTTAAGTCAAGAGTTTTATGGTAGTCTTTACTCATTTATTAGTTAAAACTTTGCAAACTTTAATCGGTATTCGTATGAAAGAAAAGCATATTACTGTGTCAATTTTGCGAATTTAAGCGGAATGCTGCACTTCCTGTTGACAGCAGAAATAGAGCGTGATATAATAACAAATTTTTGACATTTTTACTTGAGGGTGGTACAATGTATGCATAAGGTTTATTTTGCGACTATGCTAGGAAAAAATACTTAGGAGGGTGGAAAATGTTTGCTGCAGGAGACCGTGTAGTTTATCCGCTGCATGGCGGTGCCATAGTGAAGGAAGTACAAGAGCGTGACCAGAACGGTGCAAAGGTGGAATATTATATTCTTGCCATGCTGTTTGAAAGCATGACCGTGGCGTTGCCCGTGGCCAGTGCTGAAAAGCTGGGCTTGCGTACAATTGGCGACGAGGGCACCCTGGCAATCATTGAAGCTGTACTCCACGAAAATCCTGATGTGCAGGCTGTAAAGAGCATTTCCTGGAATCGTCGCTTCCAATTATACATGGACAAAATCAAGAGTGGCAGTGTGGTGGAGGTAGCCAAAATTTTCAAGCTGTTGACCCTTTTGGAGCGCAACAAAAAAATTTCTGTGGGCGAAAGGCGTCTCTTGCACAGCACCAAGCAAATTTTACAGAGTGAGGTTATGCTGATTCGCAATATTGATGCCCAAGAGGCTGGTAACTGGCTGGATGCCTGCTGCCAATAGAGTGTAAAAGTGAATATATGAGGACTGTTTCGAGGTTTCGGGACAGTCCTTTCTTTTGTACTAGATAATTTACAAACTGGACAAATTTACTGAGAATGATTACTTGTTTTTTCTCATATTTAGCAGTATTATATAATAGCATACTAGTAAGCAGATGATAGTGAGCAAATTTTGAGGAAAGGAGGAAAATCAT
>SFRS01000273.1 GCA_004562175.1 bacterium
CAATTTGATAGAATGCTGACCTTGGATAGAGCCAGTGCCAGTATTTATTTTGACCAGCTCTACCATAATGTGAATTTTGTCAGCCAGCTCAGCGGGTGGCCTGCCAAGGACCGCTCTGCCTCCAGCTTCCCCGGTGACCATGGTATAATGCTGCTCATCTTTGTAGCCTTTATGTGGAAATACATGGGCAGGAGTGCCTTTTGGAAGGCCCTGGCTGTTTTCGTAATCTTTTCTTTCCCCAGAATTATGGGCGGAGCCCATTGGTTTACGGATGTTTTCGTGGGCTCCCTCTCCTTTGCGCTGGTGATTTTGAGCTGGATTTTACTTTCCCCTGCTGCGGATATTGTTATTGATTGGCTGGAAAAAAAGATACCCCTCCGCTATTTTCTCTATAAGCGGTAACACTTTTGTCCCACAAGGGACAAATATTGATAAAAACTTGAAAAAATGTGCTCAGAACTGCCTTCGGGCAGTTCTTTTTTTGACGAATTTGTGATAAAATTGAAATGTAATTTTCAAGAAAATTCGGCAAGGAAGTGACAGAATGGAATTTGTAAAATCCGCTGATGTAGTCGTTATTGGTGGCGGCATTGTGGGTACTGCTATTTTGCGTGAGCTTTCCAAGTATGACCTGAAATGCGTACTGGTTGAAAAAGAGCCGGACGTGGCTTTGGGCACTACTAAAGCTAACAGTGCTATTCTTCATGCAGGCTTCGATGCTCCTACCGGCAGCCTGAAGGCTATTACCAACGTGCGTGGTAACAAGCTGTACCATGAGCTGGAGCACGAGCTGGATCTGGATATTAAATGGACCGGCTCCCTGGTTGCTGCAACCACCGATGAGGAAATGCAGACTTTGCAGGAGCTGATGGCTCGTGGCCGTAAGAACGGCGTAGAAGGCCTGCAGATTTTGAGCCATGACGAGGTTGTGGAGCAAGAGCCGAACCTGACTAACGTGAAGGGTGCTTTGTGGGCTCCCAGTGCTGGCGTATGCTGGCCCTTTGGCGCTGCAATTGCCTTTGCAGAATGCGCTGTACAAAACGGTGCTGAGGTTATCCGTGACTGCAAGGTTTTGGGCTTCGTTAAGGAAGATGGCAAGCTTGTTGGTGTAGAAACCTCTAAGGGCGTTATTGCTGCTAAATATGTTGTAAACGCTGCCGGCATTTATGCTGATGAAATCGCTAAACTGGCCGGTGACGACACCTTCACTATCACTCCGCGTAAGGGTGAATATATTCTCTTTGATAAGACTGCCTGCAACAGCTTGGTATACGGCGTGGTATTCCCCTGCCCCACCAAGAAATCCAAGGGCATTTTGGTGTGCACTACCACCCATGGCAATACTTTCATTGGCCCCAATGCTAATGAGCAAGAGTCCAAGGAAGATTTGGCAGTTACCACTGCTGGCATGAACGAAATTATGGCCTCCGCTCGCAAGCTGATTCCTAATCTGCCCATGGGCGCTGCTATTACCGAATTTGCCGGTCTGCGCGCTGTATCCAGCACCGGTGACTTCATACTCGGTCCCAGCGATAAGGTAGAAAATCTCTACAATGCTGCTGGTATGCAATCCCCCGGTCTCACCGCTGCTCCTGCAGTTGGCGAGCTCATCGCCAAGGAAATCGCTCGCGTAAGTGGCGCAGCTGCTAAGGCTGACTTCAAGGCTGCTCTGCCCAAGAAGAAATCCTTTGTACGCATGACTCCCTCCGAGCAAGCTGCTAAGATTGCTGAGGATAAGCTGTATGGACGTGTAATCTGCCGTTGCGAAACCGTTACCGAGGGTGAAATTGTGGAAGCAATTAACTCCCCTGTGGGCGCTCGCACCGTGGATGGCGTAAAGCGTCGTACTCGCGCAGGTATGGGTCGCTGTCAGGGCGGCTTCTGCGGTCCCCGTGTTACCCAAATTTTGGCTCGTGAGTTGAATATCTCCATTCCTGAGGTACTCAAGGAGCGTGCTGATTCCAATATGTTCTATGAAAAATATCCGGTAGACGGCGGGGAGGAATAAGTATGAGCCAGTTATATGATGTTATTATTGTCGGCGGCGGCCCTGCTGGTCTTTCTGCTGCTTATAGCGCATGGGAAAATGGCGCTAAAAAGATTATTGTTATTGAGCGTGACCGCGAATTA
>SFRS01000274.1 GCA_004562175.1 bacterium
ATGGCGCTGTTGGCCGGACTAATGGGCTGGACGCCGGATGATGAGCGCATTCCTGAAGCTGAAAAATATGCCAAGGAAGGCGGCCTTACATATTCCTTTAAAAAGATTGATTTGGGCAATAAGGCCCATCCGAATACGGTGCTGTTTAAGCTGACCAGCGCCAGCGGCAGCTATTGCGAAATCATTGGCTCTTCCGTGGGCGGCGGTCAGGTCAAGGTAACGGAAATTGACGGTTTTCCCGTGGAGCTGACCGGTCGTTTGCCGGCCATTTTAACGGTGCATATTGATACCCGGGGCGTTATTGCCTTGGTGACCGGCACTTTGGCCAATGCCGGTGTGAATATTGCCACCATGCGTCTTTTCCGCAGTAACAAGGGTGGTATGGCCTCCATGGTTATTGAATGTGACGAGGCAGTGCCCCAGGAGATTTTAAATCTCATCGGTGCCCTGCAGCAAATTGAGTCGGTGCGTTTTATCGCCAGTGTTTTGTGAGGAGTGGACTATGAAAAAAGAGATGCTTTCCTTGAATAGCTGGATTGAAGAAGCAACGCGCTGGCAGCAATCCCTGGACGATTTTTTAATTGATTATAATATGCGGGAGTTGGAATGCTCTGAGGAGGATTTACTGGCCAAGATGCAGGACATGCTCAAGGTCATGGAAAAATCCGTGGAGCACGGACTCAGCGGCGTGCGCTCCCACAGCGGCCTGACAGGCGGTGATTCCAAGCGCCTGGCGGAGGCAGTGGTGGGCGAGCATTTTGTGAGCCTCTTGGGGGAAAAGGCCATGGACGCAGTGATTTACGCCATGGCAGTGGGCGAGTGTAATGCGGCCATGGGCCGCATTGTGGCCGCGCCCACGGCTGGCGCTAGTGGCGTGCTGCCGGGTGTGTTCTTCTCCCTGAAAAAGCATTGCCAGCTTAGTGACGCAACGTTAGCCCGTGGCTTGGTTGTGGCCGGCAGCATCGGCATGGTCATCGCCGAGCGCGCCTCCTTGGCGGGGGCCACCGGCGGTTGCCAGGCGGAGTGCGGCAGTGCGGCGGCCATGGCCGCCGGGGCTGCAGTGTCCATGCTGGGCGGCAGCGCCGAGCAGGTGGGCACCGCCGTTGCTATTGTGTTCAAAAATGTGCTGGGACTAGTGTGCGACCCGGTGGCAGGCTTAGTGGAGGTGCCCTGCATCAAGCGCAACGGCGCTTGTGCGCTGCAGGCGCTTTTGGCCGCCCAGCTGGCACTGTCCGGTATCACCAGCTTCATCAATGCAGATGAAGCCATTGACGCTATGAAAAGCGTGGGGGACAGTCTTCCCTGTGCTTTGAAGGAGACCGCAGGAGGTGGCATGGCCACCACACCCACGGCCTTGGCTTGGGCGAAGGAATACTTCGCCAGAGCTCATAAATAATTTTTCATTATTATTTTCTCAAGGTTTTTTAAAGGAGTGAATTATTATGAAGGTTATCGCAAGTGACAAGGCTCCCAAGGCTTTAGGCCCCTATTCCCAAGCAGTTTTAGTAGGCAGCACCCTCTATATGTCCGGTCAGATTGCTATCAATCGTGAGACCGGCGAGTTTGTGCAAAGCAGCATTGAAGCTGAAACCGAGCAAATCATGCACAATCTGGAGGCAGTTTTAGAGGAGGCTGGTTATGCCTTCCGCCACGTGGTGAAGACCACTATCTTTGCTACGGATATCAAGGATTTTGAAGCCATTAATGGCGTGTATGCTAAATTCTTCAAGGTTGACCCTCCTGCTCGTTCCTTCGTGCAGGTAGCAGCGTTACCTAAGGGAGCGCGCGTAGAAATCGAAGCAATTGCATACAAATGAGCCCCTATAAGGCAGCATCTACTGCGCAAATGCTCCTAGGAGTATTTCGCATACGCCGTCGTCGCATTTGCTTGTATCTAATACCCTCTAGACGCTCATAAGTAGGTTGTGTAAAATTCTTTACTTTTTTTGCAAAAAAGGGTTGACGAGTGGTCGCTAATATAGTATAATAACATTCGTCGCCAAGCTATTGAGTTTGGAAACAATTTGGTGGCTGTGGTGAAGTGGTTAACACGGCGGATTGTGGCTCCGTTACGCGTGGGTTCGACTCCCACCAGTCACCCCACCTTTTCAGATTTGGTAAATC
>SFRS01000275.1 GCA_004562175.1 bacterium
TTGGACTGTAACCTCGTTGCCCTTCACATCCGTGATGATACCATTCTTGCCCAGGGAAATTACGTAAACATTGAGCCCCTTCTTGGCGGTCTTGGCATCCAAGGGAGCACCCTCCGGCAAGGGAGCGTCCTCGCTCAAGGTCTTGTTCAGCTTCTTGCGTGCTGCCTCCGCCGCTTCCTCCAGCTTCTTGGCATCGTAATCGGCCTTCATGGAGCGCAGCTCCTTCAGCACGGCCTCGGACTCACGCCGACTGCGACGATAAATCTCGTCCGCCTGCTCCTTGGCCTTGCGCAGCATCTCGTTCTTGCGCCTTTCGAACTCCGCCTTGGAGTACGCCAGCGCGTTGCGCAGCTGCTCGCTTTCCTTGCGCAGCGCTTCGATTTCCGCACTGCCGCTTTCATAACGGCGGCGCTCGCTATCCAGCTCCTGCAGCACATTTTCCATATGCACATGCTCTTGGTTGAGGAGCTTGCCCGCCTGCTCGATTATGCCTTCGGCCAGTCCCAGCCTGCGGCTGATGTTGAAGGCATTACTGCTGCCGGGCACGCCCATGAGCAAGCGATAGGTGGGCCGCAGGGACACGGGGTCAAACTCCACGCTGGCATTTTCCATGCCCTCGTGGCCGTAGGCAAAGGTTTTCAGCTCGCTATAGTGAGTCGTGACCATGGTGAGCACCTTGTTCTCATGGAGATGCTCTAGCATACTCATGGCTAGCGCCGCACCCTCATTGGGGTCCGTACCAGCGCAGATTTCGTCCACCAACACTAAATCCCCCGCCTTGACCTCATTTAAAATGCTGATTAAATTGGTCATATGAGCGGAGAAGGTGGACAGGCTTTGCTCAATGCTCTGCTCGTCGCCGATATCAGCATACACTGCTCTGAATACGGGCAACGTTGCGCTCAGGGCCGGGATGAACATGCCACTTTGGGCCATCAAGGCAAACAGGCCCACTGCCTTCAAGGCCACAGTCTTACCACCGGTGTTGGGGCCCGTAATCAGCAGCATGGTGAATTTTTCCCCCAGCTGCACATCCAAGGGCACCACTGTGTCCTTATTGAGCAAGGGATGACGCCCCTGCTGGATATCCACCTTGCCGTTCAAGACCAGCATGGGGCGCACGGCGTGCTGCTCCTGTGCCAAAAGTGCCTTGGCGCAAATCACATCTATTTTGGTAAAGATTTCTAAGGTTGCTAAAAGCGCAGCGGCCTCCTGCCCCACGTTTTGGGTCAGCTGGCGCAAAATGCGCTCCACTTCCTCCCTTTCCTCAGCCACATAGCGCTTGATATCGTTGTTCAGATTGACAACGGCTAAGGGCTCAATGAACAGGGTGGCACCGGTGCCACTTTGGTCGTGGACGATGCCGGGGAAGTTCATTTTATATTCTTGCTTTACAGGAATCACATAGCGGTCACCACGCATGGTAACAATGTTATCCTGGAAGTATTTTTGATTATTGGGGTCGTGAAGAATGCTGTCCAGCTTGTCCTTCACGCGATTTTTGGAAATTTGAATCGCTGTGCGCAGGCCGTTCAGCTTAGGAGAAGCGTTGTCTTTAATCTCAGCATGCTCATCAATGGCGCTGGAGATTTGCTTTTCCAAGC
This sequence comes from bacterium, assembly GCA_004562175.1. GTDB lineage: Bacteria > Bacillota > Negativicutes > Acidaminococcales > Acidaminococcaceae > Phascolarctobacterium_A. The sequence continues at coordinate 1,605 of SFRS01000275.1, forward strand.
GGGAAAACTGCTGCATTTGGCTAGCATAGGCAGCCAAGGCAGGTGCCATCTCGGCGTTGTCGGCCAAGAATTCCTTCATGGCCCGCAAGGCCTCCGCCGTGGTCTGGATGTGCAGCAGCTCCTCCGGCAGCAGGGTGCTGCCCAGCTCCGCCCGCTTCACATCGCCGGTGATATTGAAGGCACCGCCAAAGGGAAAGCGCTTGCCCTCGTCCATAATGCGCAGGGCCTCCGCAGTTTCCTCCTGCAAGGCTTTAACCTTGCCAAAGTCGCTTTCGATTTGCAAAGCGCCCACGGCCTGCTTGCCCAAAAAGGTACCGGCCTTGGCAGCCAAAAGACTTTTCACCTTATCAAATTCCAATGTTTTAATTGCAAAGCGTGCCATTTACATCACACCTCTAAAATAATGTCCGCGGGTAGTACCCGGCAGATTCTCCGGATTCTCCACGGCGCCGCCCAGTACGCGGCGATAAAGCTCAATGAGCTCTGCCAGCTTGGCCTCGTCGTACTCACGTCCGTC
>SFRS01000012.1 GCA_004562175.1 bacterium
CATTGCCTTGGGTGTGGGCGGTATTCCCCGTGGTCGTGTAATCGAAATCTATGGCCCTGAATCCTCCGGTAAAACTACAGTAGCTCTGCACATGATTGCCGAGGCACAAAAGCTGGGTGGTTACGCTGCCTTCATTGATGCTGAGCATGCGCTGGATCCTGTTTATGCTCGTGCCTTGGGCGTTGATATCGACAATCTGCTGATTTCCCAGCCTGATAACGGCGAGCAGGCGTTGGAAATTGCCGATGCTTTGGTGCGCAGTGGTGCTATTGATATTATCGTTATTGACTCTGTGGCCGCTTTGGTTCCCCGTGCGGAAATTGAAGGTGAAATGGGTGATTCCCATGTGGGCTTGCAGGCACGCTTGATGAGCCAAGCGCTGCGCAAGCTGACAGGTCTTATTTCTAAATCCAAATGTGCGACTATTTTCATCAACCAGATTCGCGAAAAAGTGGGCGTAATGTTTGGCAACCCCGAAACCACCACCGGTGGTCGTGCTTTGAAGTTTTACTCCACTGTGCGCTTGGATGTGCGTCGTATCGATACGCTGAAGAACGGCAATGATATGATCGGTAGCCGCACTCGCGTCAAGGTAGTAAAAAATAAGGTTGCACCTCCCTTCAAGCAAGCAGAATTCGATATTATGTACGGCAAAGGTATTTCCCATGAAGGCTGCTTGGTAGATTTGGGCGCCGATTTGGATATCATTAATAAGAGTGGTGCTTGGTATTCCTATGGCGACATTCGTTTGGGCCAGGGGAAGGAAAAGGTCAAGGATTTCCTGCGTGACAATCCTGATGTGGCCAAGGAAATCGAAGCCAAAATTCGTGCCACTACCATGGCTCAAACTGATGTGAAGGCTGATGCCGCACCTGTAGTAGAAGATGTGGAACCGATCTTCAAGGAAGAGCTCTAAGGAAAAGTTTACCAGCGCGCAGCAGGCCTATGACTGCGCGCTGAATTTGCTTTCCTATAGGGACTTCAGCAAACAAAAAATGCAGGAGCGCCTGCAGCAAAAGGGTGCCGACGAGGAGCAGGCCGAGGAGGCAATCGAGAAGCTGCAGGAGTATGGGCTCATTAATGATGAGCGTTATGCTAACCGCGTGTACGAGGGTTGGCTGAATAAGCGCTGCTATGGACGCCAGCATTTGGCGGCGGAGCTCACCAAGCGTGGCTTAGAGCCAGAGCTTGCTCAAAGGGTGTTAGCTCTTTTTACACCAGAGCTGGAGGCGGAACATGCCGCTAGAGCGGCTGAGCTTTTCCTGCAGCGTAATAAGGCCAAGCTGGCCCAAGCGCAGGATAATGCCTTGGAGCCCCAGGACAGAAGGCTCTTATACAATAAAATATATGCAGCTGCGGGACGTTTCATGGCGGCGCGTGGCTTTTCCTCAAGATATACGCAGATTCTTTGGGAAAAATTGCAGGTTGACACCGATATATAGTGTTAAATCCTTGACAATTTTGTTAATTTTATTTACAATAGAATTGTCCCATTGTGATTGTATCAGTGGATTTTCACAGGGCGACACATAGTGTTGCCTTCTTTTTTGCCCTTTTTCAGAATTTTAATAGGTTAATTGCTATATTTATATACATTTAATTGATTATATTCAATGGAATAAGGACATCTATAGCAGACGCGAAGGCGCCTGCTGTTGCTATGCAAAAAAACTTGAAAAAAATATTTAATTAGGAGGTGAGGACGATTTTAGCAATTATTGGTACTGCCGTTGTAGTCGGTCTGGCAGGTGGTGCAGTGGGCTATTTGGTACGTAAGAACGTGGCTGAAAGCAAGATTGCTACTGCCGAAGAGCAGGCAATTCGCATTGTACAGGATGCTGAACAGGCTGGCGAGGCAAAACGCAAAGAAATGATGATGGAGGCTAAGGAAGAAATCCATCGTCTGCGCTCTGAAATGGAGCGCGAGAATAAAGATAGACGCAGCGACCTGCAGCGTCAGGAGCGTCGCTTGGTACAAAAGGAAGAGAATCTGGACCGCAAGATTGAATCCTTCGAGCGTAAGGAAGAGAAGCTGGCTCGCAAGGAGCAGAATTTGAACGCTGCCCAAGAAAGAGCAGAGCAGCTGTGTGCGAAGCAACAGGCTGAGCTGGAGCGCTTGTCCGGTTTGACCAGCGAGGAGGCAAAGCAGGAGCTGTTGCAATCCTTGGAGGATGAGGTAAAGCACGAATCCGCTATGCTGATTAAGGATTTGGAGCAGCAGGCCAAGGACGAAGCAGAAAAGAAGGCTAGGGAGATTATTTCCTTGGCTATTCAACGCTGTGCTGCTGACCATGTGGCTGAGACCACTGTTTCCGTTGTTGGCTTGCCCAATGACGAAATGAAGGGTCGTATTATTGGTCGTGAGGGTCGTAATATTCGCACTCTGGAAACCTTAACCGGCATTGATTTAATCATTGATGACACCCCTGAAGCAGTGATTATTTCCGGTTTTGATCCGGTGCGCCGCGAGGTTGCGCGTATCGCTCTGGAAAAATTGATCAACGATGGTCGTATCCATCCGTCCCGTATTGAAGAGATGGTGGAGAAGGCACAAAAAGAGGTTGAACAAAAGATTAAGGAAGCTGGCGAGCAAGCCACCTTTGCTGTGGGTGTGCATGGCCTGCATCCGGAACTGATTAAGCTCTTAGGTCGCCTGCGCTATCGCACTAGCTATGGTCAAAATGTGCTGAATCATTCCGTAGAAGTAGCAAATCTGGCCGGTGTTATGGCATCCGAGCTGGGTGTGGATGTAGTTTTGGCCAAGCGTGCAGGTCTTTTGCATGATATTGGCAAGGCTATTGACCACGAGATGGAAGGCTCCCATGTGGAAATCGGTGGCGAAATTGCCAAGAAGTTCCGCGAGTCCGATTTGATTATCAACGCTATTTTGGCTCACCATGGTGACGTAGAGCCCAAGAGTGTGGAGGCTGTGTTGGTATCCGCTGCTGATGCTGTTTCTGCTGCTCGTCCTGGTGCTAGACGCGAAACCTTGGAAAGCTATCTGAAGCGTCTGACTCGCTTGGAGGAGATTTCTGAATCCTTCAACGGTGTGGAAAAATGCTATGCCGTACAAGCTGGCCGTGAAATCCGCATTATGGTTAAGCCTGAGGTTATCGACGATGCCACTGCTGTACTGTTGGCACGCGATATTTCCAAGAAGATTGAAGCCGAGATGGAATATCCTGGCCAAATCAAGGTGGTTATCATCCGCGAAACCCGCGCTGTGGACTACGCAAAATAAGATAGATAAATATAAGGCACGCTTCCTTAAATGGAGGCGTGCCTTTGTGCATATTTACAGATTTGTTACTGCGTAGCCGGGGAAAGTGTGATATAATATACCCATAAATTTTTAATTTTGGAGGCTGACTATGAGAATAGATGGTGCGGGCGCTTGCTTTGACAACCGCGTGTACGAGCTTGATTTAGGCACTGCCTGGCAAATTGCCATGCTGAGCATCAATGAGATGGGCGTTACCCTGGATGAAATTGACGAAGCCAATAGAGTAATCCATTTCCATAACAAGAATAAAATTATGCAGGTGGCATTTCAGCAATTAGACGAGGAGACACTGCAGGTTATTATGGACTCTACCGGCAAAAGACTGCAGATTTACAGCTGGAAGCGTGAGGACAAAGAGGTAAATCTTTTCTACGAGCTGTTCGAGAAGAAGCTGCGTGAGTTCAGAGCCTTTATTCTGTGCCCTAGCTGCAGTGCGAAGATTTCTTCCCTGTCCAAATTCTGTCCCGAATGTGGCTTCAAGATTAAATAAAAAATGGCAAAAAAAGAAACCAAATACCGAAGGGTATTTGGCTTCTTTTTAAATCCGAAGATTAGATAGCGCGGTTAACTTTACCGGAGCGCAGGCAACGGGTGCAAACATTAACACGTTTAACAGAACCATCAACAACTGCTCTTACTTGTTGAATATTCGGGCTCCAAGCACGTTTGGTGTGTCTATTGGAGTGGCTGACATTGTTGCCAGACAGTTTTCCTTTACCGCAGATTTCGCAGATAGATGCCATATTTTCCCACCTCCTTAAACGTGATTAGGCATAAGGCACATTCAAATTTAACATGAGTATCATACCATAAAGAAAGAAGAAAAGCAAGCAAAATTTGCATAGAGGTAGGTATTTTATATGTGGTGGCAAGAACCGGTGACATTTTTGAAGGGAATAGGGCCGAAGAAGGCAGCAGAGCTAGCTGCCGTGGGTATTTTCACTGTGGGCGACCTTTTGGAGTACTACCCACGTCAGGAGGCTTACATAGATTATGGTAATTTGAAAAAGATTAACGAGTTAAAAATGGATGGCTCACGGCAGGTTTTTCGTGGTACGGTTTACAGTGTCCGCAATAGCTTTGGGGCTCATGGTAAGCGCTATACTGTGGTGGTAGTGCGGGATGAGACGGCGTATGCATCACTCTATTTTTTCCTGCATCAAAGCTACAGCGCGCAAAAGCTGAAGCCGGGTACAGAGCTTTTAGTCATGGGGCGAGTGCGTCCCGGCAAGAACACGCGCTCTGTTTCCGAGGTAAGCGTACAGATGCTAGAGCATGGCGAGGAGCAAACTCCGGAAATAGTGCCGGTGTATTCCTTAAGTGGCGGACTTACGCAGATTAACATGCGCAAATGGATGCGACAGGCTTTGGCCTTGGCAGAGCAGGAGCTTCCGGAAAGCTTGCCTGAGGCCATAGTGGAAAAATGCCACTTGCCCGGAAGATTGCAGGCTTTAAAGAATATTCATTTCCCAACCAGCTGGCAGGCGTTACAGGAAGCTAAACGACGCTTTATTTTTGAAGAGCTATTTTTGCTGCAATGTGGCCTTCTGTCCTACCGTCAGCAAAATCATGACCAGCGTCAGGGAATCAAGCATGGTATGAATGGTGAGAAGCTGCAGCAGGTTTTCGCAAATCTACCCTTTCACTTGACGGCGCAGCAGCAAAAGGCTTGGGAAGAAATTAGTGCTGATATGGAAAAGGAGCTGCCCATGCATCGCATTTTGCAGGGTGATGTGGGCAGCGGCAAGACGGTTATCAGCGCTTTGGCCCTGTCTAAAGCTGTCGAAAATGGTTATCAGGGCTGCATCATGGCTCCCACGGAAATATTGGCGCGTCAGCATTTTGAAACCCTGCAGGAGTTTTTGCAGCCCGCGGGGATTCGCGTGGCGCTTTTGGTGGGCGGCATGCGAGTGAAAGCGCGGCGTGAGCTGCTTTTGAATCTGGAGCTGGGACTCATTGATGTTTTGGTAGGTACCCATGCTTTATTGGAGGAGGATGTGCGCTTTGCAAGGCTGTCCTTGGCTGTGACGGATGAGCAGCACCGCTTTGGTGTGGAACAGCGGGCGCGTTTGACCAACAAATCGGAGCAGGCTCCTGATGTTTTGGTTATGACAGCCACGCCTATACCGCGCACCTTGGCCCTAACAGTTTATGGTGATTTGGATATTTCGCTTATGAAGGGACGTCCGCCAGGACGGAAGCCTGTGCAAACATTGTGCTATAATGAGGCCAAAAGAGTGGAGGTTTATCAAGGGCTGTTGCGCCAGGTGCAAGCAGGGCGACAGGCCTATGTGGTTTGTCCCTTGATCGAGACTTCAGAGGCACTGGAGGCGCGTAGCGCCGAGAAGGTTTATGAAGAATTGAGCAAGGGGGTGCTGCGTCATGTGCCCTGTGCTTTGCTGCACGGTAGATTGAAGCCGGCGGAAAAGGAGGCCATTATGGCCGACTTTGCAGCGGGTAAAATCAAGGTTTTGGTGAGCACTACGGTTATCGAGGTAGGCGTCAATGTGCCCAATGCTACCTTGATGGTGATTGAAAACGCGGAGCGCTTCGGCCTCGCGCAGCTGCATCAGCTGCGCGGTCGTGTGGGCCGCGGCAGCGAGCAATCCTATTGCGTGCTGCTCACCGGCGTGGATACGCCGGAGGCGTTGGCGCGGCTGCAGGTGGTTCGCGACAGTGAGGATGGCTTCTATTTGGCAGAAGAGGACCTGAAGCAGCGCGGTGTAGGGCAGCTGTTCGGCTTGCGCCAGCATGGCTTGCCAGATTTGCGTATTGCTGATATAATTCGAGATACGGAAACGATTGTCGAGGTGCGCAAGCTGGCCCAGGAGGAGCTTGCTAAGCCAGATGCTTTGGAAGAAATTCGGCGTCTGGTGGAGCTACAGTTTGGACAGCGCTTTGCCATGATTTTCAATACTTAAGCCAGAGCTTGTAGGTCGCGGCTATGGACTGGCTTCAAGCTTTTTAGCAAAGAATACATGAATATAAAGAGGTTTTAGTTTTGCAAGATAAGTATAAATGGTTGCAAAATCCAGATACAGTGACCAAGGTGGTCGCAGCAGTGCTTTTGGTAGCGTTGTTTTGTGGCATTCAGTGCTTTGCGGAGGATTTCTTCACCACTACCTTTAAATTAGCTATCAGTGGCAATGTGGATGCTTTAGCAGAGTATCTGCGTTCCTTTGGGCCTTGGGCCATGATCATTAGCTTCGTTTTGGATGTTTTGATCAATGCAGGGAGCATTTTTCCCTCCATCTTTCTTTCCACTGCCAACGGACTGATTTTTGGCTTGCCCTTGGGGATTTTGATTTCCTGGCTGGCAGAAACTGTGGGAGTAGTCATTAGCTTCTTTTTGATGCGCTTTTTCTTCCGCAGTACGGCGGAGGTTATTATCGCCAAGAGTAATTCCCTGCAGCACATTGATGAAGCCAGTGGCAGGCATGGCCTAGAGTGGATGGCCTTTGCTAGGGCCTTACCCTATTTCCCCTCCGGCATTTTAACAGCCGTGGGCGCTGTGAGTCGCATCAGCGCTCGTGATTATATCATTGCCAATTTAATCGGCAAATTCCCTTCCACCGCACTGGAAGTCGTCATCGGACACGACATCGTAAACTTTCAGCAGCACAGCCAGCGTTTGGCGGTGTTGGTGGTAGTGGTGGGCCTTGTCTTTTGGGGCTACAAAAAGCATAGAGATAAAAAGAAAGCCTGAGCAGCTCGCTCAGGCTTAAGCTTTTTATTCCATAAAGGTATTGGGACTCAAAACATTGCCATCGTCAAAGGCAATGTAGGTGATTTGAATGCGTCCTTTCAATTTGCTCATATCAAGGCTCATTAAACGCTTGTCATCTGGTAGCAACGCATTTAGTTTTTTACTGGTTTCCAGCTCAACTGTGGCACCGGGAGGGATGGAACCGCGAAAATGCTCAGGATAGGAATAAAGCTCCTTCCCTTTTTCATCTAAAATAGTTACGTCATAATACATACGATTGATGGCAACCTTGGTTTTATTGGTAGCACTGACGCTGGCTAAGAGCAGCTGCTGAGGCTCCGGTTCCTTAGAATTGCTTTCTTTAAAAATATGCAAGCCCACCTCAGAGGTGCTGACGGATTGGTTCAGTCTTTCCATAATTGGCTTATTGGCAGCAGCCTGCTTGGCCTTTTTGGCAGCAGAAAACTGGATGATAAGCTCGGACAGGTTGCTGACCTTTTTTACTTGCCAATCACTTTTGTCATTGGCCTCCATGAGCAGGTTGGCCAAAAAATCCTTTTGCAGATTGGCGTCATGGAGTACTAAAGTAGCAGTGGCTTGTCCTTTTTCCTGCTTGTTCAGCTTTAAGTCCTTCACAGAGAGCTTATCGAGAGGAATATGGCGCTCTAAATTGCGCCGCATGGCATCGGGGACGGGGTCGGACACCTTTTCTTCCTGCTCCGGCTTAGCCGCAATCCTATCCAATGCTTCCTGTTTCATGAGATTCACCACCGAGGGCTTGAGCATATGCAGAATGCCCAGGGCAAAGGGGTTGGAAAAGAGGTTATCGTTGTTGATTTTACTTTCCGCTTTGATGATGTCCTCAAAGGCGTTGTCAAGCACGGATTGCAAATCAACGTATTGCTCAAATTTTGCGGTGTTGTGCTCCCTCAGCGCCAAACGAGCTTGATTGAGGGCATAGGCAGGGGTACGCACAAAATAGAGGAAATAAAAGGCCGCTCCACTGAGAACGGCAACCAGTACTAGAATTAAAGTGAGAGTTTTTTTGCTTTTCATTTTCGTTACCTTCTTAGAATTTTCAAGCTGAAAATACTGCTTGTGTCGCTATTGCAACAAATAAAAATTCACTCCCTATATTGTAATCACATTGTGGCCAGATTTCAATACCTGCTCCTAAAATATTTTCTGCTTGCGAGAAAACAGACAAATTTAGTATAATATTATAATAGGTAAAGTGTGTTCACAACGTTTTGATAGATAATGGAGGATACTTACATGCAAGAAAAGACATATTGTTTGATAAATTATGGTTGCCAAATGAATGAATCCGATACTGAGCATTATGCCGGTCAGCTGGAGGAGCTGGGGTATAAGCCTGTTAGCGATTATCATGGGGCAGATGTGATTTTAGTCAACACCTGCTGTGTGCGGGAAAGTGCCGAGAAAAAAATTGCCGGCAAAATCGGCGAACTGAAGGCAGAAAAGAAGCGTAACCCGGAGTGCGTGATCTGCGTTGCTGGCTGCATGGCTCAAAAGGATGGGGAGAAGCTGCAAAAGAAGCATCCTCAGGTGGATTTGCTGTTGGGTACTGCTTATGTGAACGATTTTAAGCAGCTGCTTTTGGATTATTTGGTGGACCGCAAGGGGATTGCATATACGGATTTGACCATTCACCAAAGTGAATTCGAGGGGCATCGGGTGCGCCAAAGCCCCTTTGCGGCTTGGATTCCCATTATGTATGGCTGCAACAATTTCTGCACCTATTGCATCGTGCCCTATGTACGTGGTCGCGAGCGCAGCCGCAGCATGGACAATATTGTAGAGGAAATCGAGGCAGCAGTAAAAGAGGGCTATAAGGAATTTACCCTGCTGGGCCAAAACGTCAACTCCTATGGCAAGGATTTTGGCGAAAAAGAAGCCTTTGCCAAGCTGCTGCGCCGTGTGAACGAAATTCCCGGTGTGGAGCGCATTCACTACATGACCAGCCATCCCCGTGATATGAGCGAGGAGGTTATCAAGGCTGTGGCCGAATGCGAGCACATTTGTGAAAATTTCCATGTACCCTTTCAAGCAGGCAGCAGCGAAATTTTGCGCCGCATGAACCGTGGTTATACCAAGGAGAAATATTTGGAGCTCATTAAGCTGATTCGCAAATATGTGCCCGATGCTGCTATTACCACGGATATTATAGTGGGCTTCCCCGGCGAAACCGAAGAGGATTTTGCTGAGACCTTGGATGTGGTGGAGCAGGTTGGGTTTACTAGCGCCTTCACCTTTATTTATTCTAAGCGCAGTGGTACCCCGGCAGCAAAGATGGAAAACCAAGTACCGCTGGCAGTGAAAAAGGAGCGCTTGAATCGTCTCATGGCGCTGCAAAATGCTAAGAGCGTGGTTTGTCATGAAAAGCTCATTGGCAAAACGGTGGAGGTTTTGGCCGAGGGACCCAGCAAGCAGGCTGATGTGTGGACTGGACGTAGTCGCACCGGTGTGCTGGTGCTGTGGCCGGTGGAGGATAAAGTATACGAAGTGGGCCAAAAGGTCAATGTTTTGATTGATACGGCCCAAACCTGGTTGGTGAAAGGTAAGGCGGTTGATTAATGGCTGCTGAAAATAATTACACGCCCATGGTGCAGCAATATCTTGCTGTGAAGAAGCAGCATAAAAACGAGCTGCTTTTCTTCCGCTTGGGTGACTTTTACGAAATGTTTTTTGAGGATGCGTTGACAGCGTCCCGAGAATTGAATATTACTCTGACCAAAAGAGCTGGCAGTGGGGACAATATTCCCATGTGCGGCGTGCCCTACCACAGCGTGGAGGGTTATATTGCCAAGCTTGTGCAAAAGGGATATCGCATTGCCATTTGTGAGCAAATGGAGGACCCTCGCTTCGCTAAGGGTATCGTGGAGCGCAAGGTCATCAAGATTATTACTCCGGGCACGGCGCTGAATGAGCAGCTCTTGCAGGACAAGCATAATCGTTATTTGGTGCTGCTTTTGGAGGATGAGGACGAGCTGTGCATGGCAGTGGCCGATGTTTCCACTGGCGAATGCCAGTGGTTTTTGGCCACGGGCCATGACAAATTGGCGGACGTTTTTGAGCAGCTGTACCGCCTCCAGCCGGCGGAGCTGGTGGTGACCAGCTCCTTGACTGAGGCGGAGCAGCTGGCAGAATGGCTGCGCGCCAAACTGCCTGAATGCACGTTGACCAAGTATGCAGAAACGGACGCTGAAGTGAATTATTTTGCGCAGCATTTCCCCACTGCCTGTGCTGCACCCTTGGTGCAGCACACAGTGGAGCTGCTGCTGCGCTATTTGCACGGCACGGTGATGGCGGATTTGAGCCATATCAATCAGCTTAATGAAATCGTGCGAGACAGCTTCATGCAGCTGGACGCTACAGCTATTCGCAATTTGGAGTTAGTGCGCTCCATGGCCGATGGCAGCAAGCGGGGCACGCTGCTGGCGGTTTTGGATTTCACCAAAACCAGCATGGGTGCACGCCGCTTGCGGAGCTGGATCGAAAGTCCGCTGCTGGATATTGCCCGCATTCACGAGCGTCAGGAGGCCATTGCGGAGCTGACCGCCAGCGCCGCCCTGCGGGACGCAGTGGCGGAGCAGCTGAAGGCAGTGGCCGATTTGGAGCGCATCGTCAGTCGCGTGGAGGTTGGCAATGCCAACGCCCGCGATTTGGTGGCGCTGCGCAGCTCCTTGAGCGTGCTGCCGGCACTGAAGGACGTGCTCCAGGGCTGCCAAAGCAAAGCTTTGCAGCGCTTAAACAGCGAAATTCGCGAGCACCAAGAGCTGGCTGTGCGTCTGCAGCAGGCCATTGTGGACGAGCCGCCCTTTTCGGTGCGCGAAGGTGGCATGATTCGGCAAGGCTATAATGCGGAGCTGGACGAGCTGCAGCTCATTGCGGCAGATAACAAGACTTGGATGCAAAACTTCGAGCTCAAGATCAAGGAAGAAACCGGCATTAAAACCATGAAGGTGGGCTTCAACAAGGTCTTTGGCTACTACATCGAGGTGTCCAAGGGACAGGCGGGCAGCGTTCCTGATTATTTCGTGCGCAAGCAAACCTTGGTTAATGCCGAGCGCTTTATTGTGCCAGAATTAAAGGATTACGAAAATAAAATTCTGGGTGCCAAGGAAAAAATCCAAAGCCTGGAATACTATCTCTTTGACGAGCTGCGTACTTTAATTCGCAGCCAAATTACCGAAATCCATGCGTCCTGAGCTGAATAATCAGGGGGAAATTAGGATTACTGATGGTCGTCATCCTGTGGTGGAGCGACTGTTAGAAAAAGAAATCTTTGTGCCTAACAATGTGAACTTGAACAACTCGGACGAGCGCATGATCATCATCACCGGTCCTAATATGGCCGGCAAATCTACTTACATGCGGCAGGTGGCCCTTTTAGTGCTCATGACCCAAATGGGCAGCTTCATTCCGGCGCGCCAGTCTAGCATTTGTCCTGTGGATAAAATTTTCACTCGCGTGGGCGCCAGTGATGATCTGGCTACGGGTCAGAGTACCTTTATGGTGGAGATGAATGAAGTGGCGCAAATCCTGCGTTATGCTACGAAAAACAGTCTGATTATTTTGGATGAGGTTGGTCGTGGTACCTCCACCTTTGACGGCATGAGTATTGCCCGTGCCGTGATGGAGTATATTCACGACAGAATCAAGGCCAAGACTCTGTTTGCAACGCACTACCATCAGCTGATTGCTATGGAGCAGGAGCTGAGCGGCGTGAAGAATTACAGCGTGGCGGTTAAGGAACGGGGTAAGGACATCGTCTTTTTGCGGCGCATCATTCCGGGGGGCACGGACCGCAGCTATGGCGTGCACGTGGCACGCTTGGCAGGTTTGCCCAAGAAGGTTTTGGACAGGGCGGAGGAGTTTTTGCAGGAGTATGATAGCGAAAGGCCTCAGACGGCTCCTGTGGTTGCTGCAGATACAGGGCTCGGAATGGGCTCTCTGTTTACCAGTGCTATCACCGAGCAGCTTCTTAATATTGATGTGATGAGCATGACCCCCATTGAGGCCATGAATATGTTATACAAATTGCAGGATGAAGCACGAAAGGAGAGCGGTCGCTAATGGCAGATACACATGTGGTGCAATTACTTGATACCAATACAGCCAATCAGATTGCGGCAGGCGAGGTTGTAGAAAAGCCTGCCTCCGTGGTGAAGGAATTAGTGGAAAACGCTCTGGATGCCGGTGCTAGTCAAATTGATATCACTACCTTCGGCGGTGGTACGGAATATATTCGCATGGTGGAAAATGGTTGTGGTATGAGCGAGGCCAATGCTCGCTTGGCAGTGCTTCGTCATGCTACCAGTAAGATTGTCAAGGCGGAGGATTTAATGAGTCTGAAGACTTTGGGCTTTCGCGGTGAGGCTTTGCCCAGTATTGCTTCTGTTTCCAATTTCACCTTGCTGACTCGTCCTGCTGACGAAGATTTGGCAACCTCCGTGCATATCGATGGTGGCGAAA
>SFRS01000276.1 GCA_004562175.1 bacterium
CGGCAACCTTTTTGGACTCCTTCATGGCGAGCACAACGGTAGCAGGCCCATGCACCACATCGCCGCTAGAGAAAACGCCAGCGCGGGTGGTCATGCCATAGGGACGTTCGCGGGTAATAACAAAGCCTCGTTCGTCCACTTGGATTCCCTTGGTGGTGGACACAATGCGTGCTGCCGGCTTTTGACCTACGGCCAGGATCACGCAGTCACAGGGCAGCACCTCTTGACCACCTTCAGCCACAAACTTGCCATCTTCTGTTTTGACAATGTTTTGCACCAAAAGACCGGCGAGGGTGATTTCATCCGCCTCCGTGGATTGACGGCGCACCTTGTTCACGGCCCGCATCTGTTTCTTGTTAAAATAAGCAATGGGCTGGCTCAAAAACTTAAACTGTACGCCCTCGGCCACAGCTGCTTCGTATTCAGAGGGGAAGGCACTGACTTCGGCCTCAGACTTGTGGTAAACGATAGTCACATTCTTGGCACCGCGGCGCACTGCCGTGCGGGCCGCATCCATGGCCACATTACCGGCACCCACTACCACCACATTGTCACCGGTGTGCAGCAGAGTTTCGCTAGCATCCAGCTTGCCTTCGTTAGCCAAAACCACCATACGTAAAAAATAGGTGGCAGTCAAAATGCCGCTAAGCTCCTTGCCGGGGATATCCAAGGTGCGGGGCAAGGAAGTGCCCGTGCCCATGAAGATAGCATCGTAGCCCTGGGCAAATAAATCATCCACAGTGAAATCCACGCCGGCCAGCTGATTGGTTTTGATTTCTACGCCAATATGCTGCAGCTCCGTAATTTCCCTACGCACTACATCCTTTTGGAGGCGGAACTCGGGAATGCCGAACAGCAGCACTCCGCCGGGCTCATTTTGGGCTTCGAAAATGGTGACATCAAAATCCATTTTGGCCAGGTCACCGGCCACGGTCAGGCCTGCAGGGCCACTGCCAATAACGGCCACCTTGCCACGCAACTTGCTGGAAGGGTGGGCAGGCTTCAAATCATTCTTATGGGCAAAATCTGCAATAAACATTTCCAAACTGCCGATTTCAATGCCACATTTCTTTTTCGTTAAAATGCAATGGGCCTCACATTGGCGCTCATGAGGGCAAACACGGCCACAAATAGCAGGAAGATTGCTGCGCTCGGAAATGATTTCGTAGGCCATACCAATATTGCCCTCGCTTAAGGCGCGAATAAAGGCCGGAATATTATTTTCAATGGGGCAGCCAGTGCGGCACATGGGCCGAGCACAATTTAAACAACGACGGGATTCCTGAATGGCTTCGACGGTAGTCATTATTCTGCTCATAATCTTACCTCTTTAATAAAACACACATTACTTTTGTTGCTGCTGTTGTTGTCTTTTGGTAGCATGGATCAACATCTCCAGCTCCTGCAGACGGCCATTGATTTCTTCCATGTGCTTAGCTAACAGCTCTTCGTAATCAGCAACCGGGTCAGGCAGCTTATCATGGTTCAAGTCGATCATGCTTTCAGCATCAGCAGGGTTGACTCGCACACCGTCACGGGTTACGATACGTCCGGGTACGCCAACTACTACGGAATTAGGTGGAACCTCCTTCAGAACCACACTGCCACTACCAATTTTAGAATTGTCACCCACCTTAAAGGAACCTAAAACCTTGGCGCCACTGGAAACAACCACATTGTTGCCGATGGTGGGGTGACGCTTACCCTTTTCTTTGCCGGTGCCACCCAAGGTTACACCCTGATAGAGGGTAACATTGCTGCCTAATTCGGCAGTTTCACCGATAACCAGGCCCATGCCATGGTCAATGAAAAGGCCCGGGCCCAGCTTGGCGCCGGGATGGATATCGATGCCGGTCAAAAAGCGGGAAAAGGTGTTGATTAGGCGGGGAAAAACCACCCAGCCCTTTAAATAGAAATGGTGAGCTATGCGATGGAGCCAAATAGCATGTAGGCCCGGATAACAGAGTGCGGCCTCCAGTCTTGTTTTTGCGGCGGGATCGCGCAGCATGATGGAATCAATATCTTTTTTCATCTGAGCAAACATGTCAAGACTCCTTTCTTCTAGTGTATAAGCAAAACAGGTTAATGCTATCTTTATATGATACCAT
>SFRS01000277.1 GCA_004562175.1 bacterium
TTTTAGTTACAGCGGGCATGCTGCTCCTGCAGGGTGCAGGCATTGCCGAAGCAGGCGTTTTAAAGGTGGGCGCAAGGGCCTATCCCTATGGGGAAATTTTGGCACAGGTGCAGCCAGTGCTGGCCGAGCAGGGCGTGGAGCTGCAGGTTAAGACCTATGCTGATGATTTTAGTGCAGAGCACATGCCACTTTTAGATTTGCTGGAGGGGAAAATCGATGCCACCTTCCATCAAACGGAAAGCTCCATGCGTGCCTTCACCAGCGAGCATGGCTTGAATATTAGACCTGTTTGCTCCGTCTTCTTGGAGCCTTTGGGCATTTATTCTGCTCAGGTGAAGAGCATTGCAGATGCTTGGCCCGGCTCCCAAGTTATTATCCCCAATAATGGTTACGCCGGCCGTGCCTTGATGCTGCTACAGGACGTGGGTATCCTTTCTTTAAAGAAAGAGGCTGGCTATAACGCGGACGTTGATGATATTGAGAAAATGCTACGTCCTTTCAAGGTTATTTTTGTTGAGGCCGAGGCCATGCCCGCTAATTATCAATACTTCCAGCTGGCAGTGCTGGATTATAATCAGGCTAAGGCTGCTAAGCTGGACCTTACTAAGGCAGTTTATATTGAAAATGGTGCTAATCCTTATGCAGCCATTGTGGCAGTGCGGGATGGGGACCAAAAGAAGGAGGATATCAAGAAGCTGGTAGCTGCTTTGCATGCTCCCAACATGGCCGATTTTATCAATTATAATTACGAGGGTCATTATATCGCTGCCTTCTCCACCAATTACTAAGCTTAGTTGAAATGTGATTTCCCAAGGAGGGATGCTGTATGAGCTTAAAACGGACATTTTTAGCAGGACTCATGGCCCTTTGCTTAGGTGTGAGCAGCCTTGCTGCTACGGATGGAATCTATGTGAAGAGGGATTCTATGGGCAGGGAAATCGGTCAGCTGCTATATATTGATACGGATTTTGGGGCGATTACCGAGGTTACTACCTGCGCTTATAAAAATGGTGAGCCCTCATTGACGGATGTGGATATCTTTAGGGGAACAGGCATCTTTGTGGCCGAGGGTATTTGGCTGACCAAGGGCACTAGCTCCGTGGGCCCGCGGGATATACCGGTAAAGGATGTTTTCTATATGCGGGAGCTAAAGGGAGAAGACATTCTGCTCAGCTTTCCTGAGCAGGGAGGGAGCAGAACTCAGCCCGATATCGCTGGCCTTTATCAAGCCTTTGAGAACACTGCTATAGCCACGCCCAATATGGGCCGCATTTTACTGGAGCAAATTGGCCCGGAGCTAACCTTATTTGACTTAAATAAAAAGGGCGTCCTCTGTAATTATTCTGGCAAGCTTGCTAGCCCCAATAGGGTCTATACTCAGGTGCCCCTGCAGAAGACCTGCCATAAATATGAGGTTTTTAATAAAAAGAGCAAAATTGTGATGACCTATTTAGTGGCTAAGGATTTAAGCGAAGCATATCGAGTGAAGCCCAATGGGGAAGCTCTGCAGATTTATGCTCATGGCGGTTTGGGATAGAGTGGATGCTGGGGTGATGCGCTATCCCGCAATATTCGCGATACTCTACTATGAAAGGGTAACGAAAGGAGTGGAAGCATGGATGCAAGAGCACAATTAAAGGCGCTACGGGAGCAGGCGCGCAATGCTGTGCGCTCTCAAAAGCTGGAAAATTCTCCTCTCTATATTGCCTGCCAAAGCTGTGGCGCTCCAGCGGAATTCGACATAATTCACCAAAACTACCACTGCCAGCACTGCGGTGCTCACACCGACGTGAATACTACCTTGGACTTTGTGCAAAGCTGGCGGGAGCAGCAGCGGCACAGGCTGCAGCAGTCTGTGACTCAGCAAGACCTGCAGGCGGAAATAATCTCCTGCGCCAATTGCGGTGCTGAGGTGGTGCTGCCGGCAGGCGAGGTCACTGCCAAATGCGATTTTTGCGGTGGCAAGCTGGTGCGCAAGGAGTTCAATCAGCAGGAATACTTTCCGGAGATCATCATTCCCTTTTATATTACGGAGCAGGAAGCGCGAGCGCAGCTGGATAAATGGCTGGCCGAAAACAAGGACACCAAGGAAGCCCAAATTATTAGC
>SFRS01000278.1 GCA_004562175.1 bacterium
GATATTGCTGTTTTAGATATTATCATGCCCGGCATGAATGGGCTGGAGGTGGCCAAACGGCTCAGGACCAGCAATAGTGATTTTTCGCTAATCTTCCTGACCTCCTCCAAGGACTTCGCTCTGCCTGCCTACGAGGTACACCCCTATGGCTATTTACTCAAGCCCGCTGATTATGAGGGCTTCAGTCAGCTGCTAGATTCCCTCTACCAAAAGCTTTGCCAATTTATTGTGCTTAAATCCGGTAACGATATGTGCAGCATTCTCATTGACGAGATCGAGTGGGTGGAGGCAGTTAATCGTCAGGTAGTATTTAATTTGGTGGACGGCAAAAAGCTGGAGGTTCGGGATACCTTTAATAACATCCAGAACAAGCTGCTGCTTTATCCAGGCTTTTTCAAGCCCCATCGCAGCTATATCGTGAACTTCAAGCATGTGGAGCATTTTAACACCAAAGAAATCTTCATGCGGGGTAGTAAGCTGTGCATTCCCTTATCCAGAGGAATGGATAAGGAATTTAAGGACAAATATTTTAGCTTTATGTTTTCTTAAGCTGGCATTTAGATATTGTATAGAGTTAGGTGAAAGAAGTTGTCTTTTTTTTCTACGGATAAAATCAAAAGCACGCTTGGTATTGTCGGCGTGCTTTTACTAAGTTCTACCTTATTTTTTGCAGACAATGCAAGCTTTGCTACAAGCAATAATAAAGCTGCTAAAGGTACGCGTGTTACTGCGCAGCAGACCACTGCTGTTAGTGCACAGCCGCTTGTAAAGGCTAGCCAAGCTCCCATAGTGCCCCAAGCACCATGGGAAAAGGCTTTGCAGCAAGGGCTGCAGAATCTTTTAGAAGAGGATTTGCTGCAGCGCAGTCAGGCGGGCATGCTTGTGTATGATTTGACTGCCGATAAAATCGTTTTTCAGCATCAGCCTAGGCAGCTGCTGCGCCCTGCCTCGACTCTAAAAAGCTTAGTGGCTATTACCGCAATGGAAAATCTTAGTATTTACCATCAATTTACTACTAAGCTGGCTTATGAGGGAAGCATAAGTAACGGTGTGCTCACAGGTAATATTTATTGTATAGGCGGCTTTGACCCGCTTTTTGATAGCAGTGATATGCAGGCCTTTGTGGACAGCATCAGGGCTCTTGGAATTCATACTATTCAAGGCAGCTTGATTGCTGATGTTAGTATGATGGATAGCCCCCGTTGGGGAATTGGCTGGTGCTGGGATGATGATGAGTATAATCCGCCACTGTTTCCTTTGCTGGTGAACGGCCGTGACAAATTCATGCAGGTTTTCCAAAGCAAGCTGCGTGAGGCTCATATCAAGCCACCTGTTTTGGTGGTGCGGGGGCAGGCGCCTGCTACGGCTAAGCAGCTGTGTGTGCGCAGTCACAGCATGGCGCAGGTTTTGCAGCCCATGCTCAAGGATAGCGACAATCTTTGCGCGGAGGCCACGTTTTATCAGTTGGCCGCCTTTGAACGCAGCAGCCATGCCACTGCAGATGACGCCCGCAAGGTTGTTAACAGATTTATTGCTAAGCTTGGCTATAATCCTGCTAATTATAATATTGCCGATGGCTGCGGCTTATCCTTATACGATTATTTATCGCCTGAGCTAGAGGTGGGCTTGCTAAAGTACGCCTATGAAAACAAGCAGCTTTTCAATACCTTCTACCCTGCTTTGCCCATCGGCGGTGTGGATGGCACACTGGATTACCGCATGCACAATAAAGCCACGAAGGGCGAAATACACGCCAAGACAGGCACGCTCACTGGCGTCAGCGCGCTAGCAGGCTATACCACTACAGCTAACGGGCATCTACTGGCCTTCAGCATTATGAACAATGGCATCTTAGATACTTTGGAGATTCAGGCTTGGCAGGATAGAGTGTGCGAAGTGTTTACTACAGTCGAATAGAGTGAAATGTGCATAGAAACGCCCCAGCGCAGCGAAAGATGTGACTTCAGCTTGCACTTTTCATGCTTGCAATAAACCACTTTTTTCGCCACGACTGGGGCGTTACTTTTTACTTTTGTTTACTCCACAGCAACAAAAGTACTGAAATTTTATACATAACGAAACGTTACCCGAAACAAGTGTTT
>SFRS01000279.1 GCA_004562175.1 bacterium
ATACTTTAGAGGCAGCGGAAGCTGATTATAAACGCAGGGAAAACATGCTGTACAATGGTTTACTAGCCGATAATACCTTGCAAAAGCAAGTAGCCAAGAATGTGGGGACCAGCTTCAGTGCTAGTGCCTTAGAGCTTTATGCTGCTTGTCCCTTCCAATACTTGGGACAGCGCGTGTGGCGACAACAAGAATTTGCTGCTTTGGAGGATGTGCTCACCGCAGCGGATGAAGGCGATTTGCTGCACCAGGTTTTGGCTAGCTTTACCGAAAAGCACTTGCATGCTAAAATCTATGAGCTTCCCTTGGTGGATTTGCAGCATGAACTAGAGGAGATTTTTGACAAGGCAGCCCAAGAAGCGTTGGAGCAAGGAAAAATAGTGAATGGCTTGCTTTGGCAAGCAGAGGCACCTCGTTTGCTCGATATGCTGAAGCGATGGCTGCATTATGAGTACGAGGATCAAAAGCAGTGGAGCTTCACTCCCTGCGCCGTGGAATGGGATTTTAGCTCGAAAAATGGCAAGCCCTTGCCTTTGCGACTCAGTGATGGTACAAGGGTTACTTTAAATGGTCGCATTGACAGAATCGACAGCGATGGACAACGATTATTCATTACTGACTATAAGCGTAGTAAAAGCTCTGTGCCCAGTGGCAAGGATTTAGCTACCGGCTTTGATGTGCAGCTACCGCTTTATATTCTGGCTGCAGCCGGATTATTTAAGAATGCTGGCAGTGTGGCTGGTGGTGCTTATTTCATACTCAAGGAAGGAGAGCGCCAGAGCTTTTTGTTGGAGCAAGTCGATAATAGAAATGTTACGGACAGCAAAAAGTACACGAAAGAGATCAGCCAGAGCTGGGCCAACTTCCAAAGCTTTGCTCAAAAGCTGATTGTTGGCTATATCGAGGATATTTATGCCGGCAATTTTGCGGTGGATCCCCGCAAGAGCTGTAGTGATTATTGCCAGATGAAAGATATCTGTCGTTTAGCGCAGGTGGGACAGGCCAAAGGAGGCAGTGCAAATGAGTGATTTCAAGCCGAATGAAGAACAAAGGGCGGCTATATTAGCCATTGACTGCAATGTGTCTGTTTCCGCTGGTGCGGGCAGTGGCAAAACCAAGGTTTTAGTAGAGCGTTTCTTGCATATTTTGGAGCAGGGATTGCCTGAATATAGTATTACCAAACAGCTGAAACTTGATGCGGGTAATATTTTGGCCATCACCTTCACTCGCAAGGCTGCGGGAGAAATGAAGGAAAGAGTGCGTAAGAGTATTGAAAAGCGCTTAGATAATGATGGCGAAAGCTTTTGGCATAAGCAGCTGGAATCCTTGAACAGGGCTCAAATCAGCACTATTCATGGCCTGTGCAGTCGTATCCTGCGGGAAAATCCCGTGGAAGTGCGCCTTGACCCTGCTTTTGTAGTAGCAGAAGAATTCACTAGTGCGGAATTTTTGGAGGATTGTTTAGATAAATATCTGCGTAGGGAGCTGCGTGAAGGCAATGCTGCCATAAAAAAGCTGATTGAAGTTTATGGAGCCTCCGGCCTAGTGCGCTTAGTTGAAGCTATTTTGCCTGCTTTAGAAGACATTTTTAACGAGACCGATTTAAGGAAGCCCTATCGAGATAGTATAAACAGCTTATCAGAACTCAAGGATGATTTGTGTATTTTAGTGCGAGATATGGTGCTGAAGCGCAAGGATTTGGTTGGCAAGACCTCCAAGGCCGGCAAAGCCTTGGAGCAAATGGCCGAGGTCATCGAGGAGATATGCACTGGTGTCAAGCAGGAGCCAGCAGATTTCACATTGTTGAAGCATTATATAGACCAGATGCAGGCTAAGGGTGGCATCAAGGAGCATATCAATGCCATTAAAGAAAAGCAAGGCTTAATTGAAGCTGTTGTCGTGGATAAGGCCGCTATGGAGCTGTTACCTTGTTGGGAGAAATTTTTGTGTGGCTTGGGTAGCTATGTGCGTGAACAAAAGCAGCAGTTAGATCTCTTGAATTACGATGATTTAGAAAACTATACAGTGGAGCTTCTGCAACGCAATGCTGAGGTGCGCCATAAATATCAAGAACGCTATCGTTATATTATGGTGGATGAATTCC
>SFRS01000280.1 GCA_004562175.1 bacterium
GCCATCGTGCGTTATGTGCGCAAAACCTTTAATATGTTTATTGGCGAGCGTACTGCCGAAAATATTAAGATGGAAATTGGCACCGCTATGAAGCTGGATAAGCCCGAGGTGATGGAGGTGCGTGGTCGCGACCTTTTGAGCGGCCTGCCCAAGAGCATTCAGGTAAATGCTAACCATGTGTGCGAGGCTGTTGATGAGCCCGTGAGCATGATTGTGGATGCAGTGCGTAACACCTTGGAGCGTACTCCGCCTGAATTAAGCGCTGATATTATGGATCGTGGCATTGTGATGACCGGTGGCAGCTCCATGCTGCGCAATCTGGATCGTTTGATTTCGCGTGAAACCGGCATGCCGGTTTATGTATCCGATGAAGCGTTGGATTGCGTTGCTTTGGGTACCGGTATTGCGGTAGAGAATATCGATATTTATCGTAAGGGTTTTATGACTTCAAAATAATAGGTAGGCAGCATGAGTAAGAAATTTATGCTGGGCATTCTCTTTGCGGTGATAATTTTGGGCATGCTGGCGATGGCCGTGGCTGGGCGCAGTCGCTTTCCCTTGGTAAATGCTGTGGTGGCTGAGGTTATGCTGCCTGTGGAGAGTCTCTTTAATAGCGCTGGTAACGCCGGCAACAGCCTGCGTGGCTATTGGAAGGCACTCACTGTAATGCAAAGTGAAAATGCACAATTAAAAAAGGAAAATATTGAGCTGCGTAATGCTAATATCCAAATGGCTTCTGTTTATGCGGAAAATAATCAGCTGCGTGCGCTATTAGATTATAAGGAGCAGCATAAAAGCCAAAAAGTGGTGGCAGCGAAGGTTATTGCTCGCAATTATGGTGATTTGCGCGACTGCATGTATATCGATGCTGGCAAGGACAAGGGCCTGCAGCGCGAGATGGCCGTGGTCAACGAAGGCTTAGTGGGCGTCGTGGACGAGGTGTACGCTGGCTATGCACGCGTGCTTTTGCTAAATTCGCCACGCTTTAAGGTGGGTGCGAGGGTGCTGCGCCATGACTCGCGCGCTGTGGGCGTGGTCGGTGGCAGGACTAGCGGCGATGATAAGCTGGTGATGGAGCATGTCTTTCGCGAGGCCAGCATTCGCGAGGGCGATGTTATTGTAACCAGCGGCTACAGTGGTAGCCATCCAGCAGATATTTTGATTGGCACGGTTACAAAAACGCATTTGGATAACGTGGGCCTGCTGCAGGAGGCCGAGGTGCATGCAGCGGCGGATGTGGCTGATGTGGAGCATGTTTTGGTAATTACTAGCTTTTCGCCTAGAACAAAAATTGAATTTAACAGGCAGGGAGGACAGGCAAAATGAGGAGACTGATTTGGCCCGTCCTGTTTCTGCTTTTAATGCTGCTTCAGGGCGCGGCATCGGCGTTTTATACGGGCTGGCTTTCCTTTGACCTGCCCCTTTTGGCTTTATACGCCTTTGCTATGCTGCGGGGCGAACGCCAGGGTGCTTTGGTAGGCTTGGGCGTGGGCTTGCTGCAGGATGCGATGACAGTGGGTGTTTTTGGCTATCATATCCTGACGCGCATGGGCGTTGGCTATGCAATAGGCCTGATGAAGGAAAAGGTGGTTAAGGATAATACTGTTTTTCATATGGCAGTAATTGCTTTGTGCAGCCTGGGCCTGCGCTTTGTTTATTGGTGGCTGGAGCTAGTGCGCAGTGGTGGGCGCTGGAGTATTTTTTTTAGCTTTATGGTGGACAGCCTTGGCTTTATTGTTGGTAATATGCTGCTGGTGGTACCGGTAGTACTTGTTGTACGAAGAATTTATCAATGGATTAAGGAAGAGGATATCTCTTACTAGGATAACTTACGTTGTTGTGAAAGAAAGGAGACGGAGCGCGGATGCTCAATAAAAAACAAACCCTACGTTTGCAAACGATGCTAGGCCTCTGTCTTGTATTGTTTGTGATTCTGGTGGGGCGCATGGTATATTTGCAGCTGTGGCGTGGCGAGTACTACACGAAGCAGTCCGATGGCAACCGTTTGCGCCAGTCCCGCATTATTGCGCCGCGGGGACTCATTTTTGATAAGGATGGCAAGGAGCTGGTCAATAATTTGCCGGGCTATGCGGTT
>SFRS01000281.1 GCA_004562175.1 bacterium
CAGCACCTCCGCCCTTTGGCGTCGGAATGCTATCATGCCCACCCGGTCACGTTTTTGATATGCCTCCTGCAGCATGTAAAAAATCGCACCCTTCACGGCTCGCATGCGCTCCCTGGCTCCCATGGAGCCACTGGCATCCACCGCGAACAAAAAGGTGTTGCCGATGCGCTTTTCGCGCACCTTCTGTCGCAAATCCTCCGGCTTTATATTTAAGGCGCAGCCATTGTCCTCCCGCAGCTTTTGAAAGGGTGCAGCGGCGCGAATGGTAGCATCAAAAGCCAAATCCTCCACCTTGGCCTTGGGCAGCTCGGCCCGTACATAACGTCCCTGCTTCAAATCGGTTCTCGTTGTGCTGCGCTTGCCGCTGCCGCGGCGAATATTGCGGTCCTTGCCCAAGTCCAACAGCATCTTAGGCAGGCGAAATCCTTTATCGATATCAGCAATCTGCTCTTCGGGAGCCAGCTGGTCATTATTATGCTGTGGCTCCTGCTCGTCCTTTTGCTCCTGCTCATTTTCGTCTTGCTCGTCATCTGCAGCCCCATCATCCTCATTATTATTCAAGGGTGGCGGTGGCATATTATCATTATCTAGAGAGTCATCTTGAGCCTCATCGTCATTATTCTCGGAATCATCCTCATTCTGCTCCTGACTCTCCTGCTCATTTTCCTCCGGCTCCTGGGGTTCAGGGGGCTTACGCATGCGATGTGGCAGCACATACTGAGCAGCCTCCTCCACATCTTTGGGCAAAACATAGCTGCGTCCTGCCAATGCGGCCAAAGCCTTGGCTGCCTCCAATAGGTAAATCTCCGCCCTATGCCCAGCACACAGGGCCTGGCTTACCATTTGTGCTGCCAAAATTAGCATGGCATCACTTAGCTGTATCTGGGGCAAAAGCTTTATTGCAGCTGCAATTCTAGTGGCCAGCTCCTGGGTACTCTCAGCATACTCCTTGCGAAAAGAAGCTACGTCACTACCGTAAGCCAAGGCTCGCCGCATTATCATCACCCTGTGCTCTATCTCCGCCTCTCCCTCAACATCCACATACATCCCAAAACGGTCTAATATATGTTGGGGAAGAACTCCCTCTTCAGGGTTCATGGTGGCTAACACAGTAAGGTGAACCGGATGAGTAAAGGATATACCATCCCGCTCCACCTGATTAAGTCCAGCAGCATTGGCATCCAAAACTGCTAACAATAGCTCCTGACGTAGCAAATTTACTTCGTCTATATATAGAATATTTTCGTTGGCCCGGGCTAAAATGCCGGGCGCAAACCGTTTTTGCCCCTTGCTCACTGCATATTCAATATCGATACTGCCAAAAAGCATGTCCTCTGTCACATTCAAGGGCAAATCAATAAACTGCTTTGAGCCAATTAGCTCCTTGGCACTACGTGCTAAAACGGACTTGGCCGTACCCTTGCGACCACCCATTAAAAGGCCTCCCGCCTTGGGATTAACTAAGGCTATAAGTAAAGCCTTTTTAGCCTGCTCCTGCCCTACCACGGCAGTAAAAGGGTAAAGAGAATTAGTTTGCATAACTTTACCTCTTAAGCTTCCGCTGCCAAAAAGCTTTCCACCTTATCCCAATCTAACTGGCCCTCTTCAAAGGGACGCCGCCGCATACGGTGGGGAAGCACTAGCTTTGCAGCCTGCTTTAAGTCCTCCAGCTCTACCTTGGTGCGACCATTAAAGGCGGCAACAGTAAGCGCCGTTTTAATAACAGTGATGTCAGCACGGTGTCCATCCACCCCCAGCTCCACAGCCAGCTTAGCCACTGTTTCTAAAAGCTTATCGTCAATCGTTACCGCCGGCAAAAGCTTGCCAGCTTGGATAATCTTTGCTGCGAGCTCCTCCTGCTCCTCCTGATACTGAGCAATAAAAGCATCCGCATCCTGCTCATAGGCTAAACGACGCTTGATAACCTCCACCCTTTGCTCAGGGTCATGCTCACCTGTTACCACCACGCTTAAGCCAAAGCGGTCCAAAAGCTGAGGACGAATATCACCCTCCTCCGGATTCATGGTACCCACCAGCACAAAACGGGCCGGATGGGAATAAGAAACGCCCTCCCGCTCCACGGTGTTAATGCCC
>SFRS01000282.1 GCA_004562175.1 bacterium
CAGCTGCAGCATCTGCTATATCTAAAGCTTCTTCTATATCTTCAAAGAGTAATTTGGCTTCAGCCTTTTCTGTCATGGTATGCTACCTTCTTATCATCGAGAAGTGAGTTCTTGAAATCTACGCATTCTTTAATTCATCTAGAAATTCATTCTCATCAGCGTAATCGCAGATAGAGATTTTATTAGCGCCAAGATATTTTATAAATTCTTCCTTTGACATGCCAGCGATCTCAGATAAATGGCAAATGGAGGACTCTTCATTGAGAAATTTTGCTTTGGCTTTGATTAATGTAATCTCTTCTTCAGTCAGGTTTTCGGCCAGAAAAGATTCGAAGGAAGGACCAACATATTTGGGATTGATGGTAATTACTTCATCTTTTTGTACCATGATATGCTACCTCCTTTGTCAACAGAACGCAGAGCTATTTCAGCCCTGCATTATTGAAACTTTGGATAAGAATAGTATAGCACGTAATATAACGTATTACAAGATAGTGGATGGTAAAAAAGCTCCCCACGGTGTGGGAGGAGCAGTTCTTGGAGCGAAGGGAAGGCGAAGCCCCCTTCAGCCGCATTTAGGCTAGTAAAATAGCCAATGTTCGGAGGCGGCAGCTCCCCGACGCAAAGACCCACGTTGTCACAAGCGTAGCGCAGTGAGAACGTGTTGGTCGTGCTAATACCCTTGGGTGCGGTGGGGGAGCCTCTCTTGCTACCGTTTGTTCAAAGATAATTTTCATGTTTTCTTGCTGATTACTAGCAGGAAAAAAGAGAAATGTGTAGAATACAATAAATTGGAAATTTTTGACAGGTGCGCTGACTGTAATGGTCGGTGCTGAAAAGGGAATCCGGTGCGAATCCGGAGCAGTCCCGCTACTGTAAGTGGAGCCTAAGCATGTATGTCACTGACGCAAGTTGGGAAGGCGCTGAGGGCGAAGAAGCTAAGCCAGGAGACCTGCCTGTTGCGAAACCGTGAGCCTACGGGAGATAGGCTGGTTTTCGTGCGCAATTTAATAGGAAGAAATTGGAAATTTTGGAGCCTCCCGCCATCAGTGGGAGGCTTTTTACATGAAGGGAGGACAAAAATGGCTGGAAAATTGATAATGGTTACGGGTGGCGCCCGCAGCGGTAAAAGCGAATTCGCCGAAAAATATGTGCTGCATTATTCTCCCAAATGCGACTACATTGCCACCGCCGAAATCACCGATGCGGAAATGGCTGAGCGTGTCCGCCTGCACCGGGAGCGTCGTAACGATGGCCGTTGGGTCAATCACGAAGCGCCCTATGAGGCGGAAAAAGTCTTCGCTGGACTGGGCGAAGAAACCGGGGCAGTGCTCTTCGACTGCCTGACCATCTACATGGCTAATTTATTTTATGGTAAGGGTGCACCGGACCCGGAAAAGGTGAGCTTTTTGGAGCGCTGTGAATACGTTTATGGCCAAATCGACAAGCTTTTGGCTGCAGCTCGCGCCAGCGGCAAAATCGTAGTTTTCGTAAGCAACGAGGTGGGCAGTGGCATCGTGCCCAACACCCCCGTGGGCCGGGAATACAGGGACTTGGCCGGCTGGGTCAACCAAAGAGTGGCCGACGCCTGCGACAGCGTCTATTTGTGCGTGGCAGGGCAGGCTGTGGATGTGAAGAAGCTAGCCTTTAAGTTCGAAGACGAGGACTAAGGCAAAAGCTGAACAGCAGGGGGTTGCCCCTGGGAAACGAAGATAATCAAGGAGATATATATAATGGAAGAAATTGTGATTCCTGCATTGGACCAGGAGGCCGCCGCCCGGGTACGGGCCGGCTGGAAAACTATCGACAAATGCGGCGCCCATTTGGGCAAGCTGGAGGAAATGGTGGAGCAAATGGCAGCCATGACCGGCAGCGTGCCGGAAAAGCTCAAAAGCGCCATGGTGCTCATGTGTGGTGACCACGGCATCGCCAAATACGGCGTCAGCGCCTATCCCCAGGAGGTCACCCGCCAAATGATCAACGGCTACAAGCGTGGCACCGCCGGTGCCACGGTTTTGGCTCGCCATGCCAAGGCCGACGTCTTCGTTTGCGACGTGGGCACAGCCTTCGATTTGAGCGATATGGACCATGTG
>SFRS01000283.1 GCA_004562175.1 bacterium
ATTTTGTGATTCCGCTTTTGGCAGGACACATCGGTGGAGCTAATGAAATGTCCCGTTATGTGGCGGCAGCTCTGGGAGCACAGGCCTGCGTGACCACAGCTACGGATGTGAACGGCCTGTTTGCTGTGGACGAGTGGGCGGTACGGAACAACATGGTGCTGTGCTCCTTGAAGGCAGCAAAGGATTTCGCGGCGGCGCTAGTGGCTGGCGAAAGGGTGGGCCTGTATGTGGACGCCGGCTTTGAGGTTGCAGGCAATTTACCCAAGCAGGTTGAGTTTAACGGCAGCTTACCCATTGGCATGGCCATCACCTTGAGTAAAAAGCTTGCTCCCTTCCGAGGTACCACCGTGCGGCTATTACCTAAGATTGTGCATCTTGGCATCGGTTGCAGGCGCAACACTTCCTTGGAAAGGATTGAAGAGCTGGTGCTGCCGGAGCTGGAGCGCATGGATTTAGATATGCGCAGTATTGCCGGTATTGCTTCCGTTGATTTGAAAAAGGATGAGCAGCCGGCACGCTTTTATACAGCGGAGGAATTAAATGCCTTGGAGGGAGATTTTACTCCTTCTTCCTTCGTGCAAAGCGTGGTGGGAGTGAGCAATGTCTGTGAGCGCAGCGCTGTGAAGGACGCTGGTGGCGGCAGACTTGCTCTGAAAAAAACTAGCCTCAATGGTGTAACCTTGGCCATTGCGGTAGAGGATTTGGTGCTGGATTTTCAGCATACAGGTCTCAAAAAATAAACAGTAGGAGGCATGAAAATGTCCAAATTATATGTAGTGGGCCTGGGCCCCGGCGGCGTGGAGCAAATGACTAAAAGAGCCTATGATGCTCTGAAGTCCTGCGATGTAATTGCTGGCTACCATGTGTATGTTAATTTGATTAAAGAAGATTTTGCTGAGAAGGAATTCCTGTCCACCGGCATGCGCAAGGAAGTGGACCGCTGCAAGCTGGCTTTGGACGAGGCCCTGAAGGGCAAGACCGTAGCCATGATTTCCAGTGGTGACGCTGGCGTGTATGGCATGGCAGGCATCATGTGTCAAGTTGCCAAGGAGCATCCGGAAATCGATATCGAGGTTATCCCCGGTATTACCGCTGCCTGCTCCGGTGCCGCTGTTTTGGGCGCACCCCTCATCAGCGACTTCTGCCTGATTTCCCTGAGCGACCTGTTGACTCCCTGGGAAAAGATTGAAAAACGCTTGGATTGTGCTTCCAAAGCAGATTTTTGCATCTGCCTCTACAATCCTTCCAGCTTCAAGCGTCATGATTACCTGCAAAAGGCCTGCGACATCATGCTGAAGAATCAGCCGGGCACCATTCCGGCAGGCATCGTGCGCAATATCGGCCGCGAAGGTCAGTCCTACGAGCTGACCACCTTGGCTGAGCTCCGTGATAAGGAAGTGGATATGTTCTCCACCGTTATCATCGGCAACACCCAAACCGAGGTTATTAACGGTCGCTTGGTAACTCCCCGCGGTTACAGATTGGCATGAAGCCGGTAATTTGGCTTATCGGAGGTACCAGCGAGGGGCGTAGGCTGATTAAAGAAATGGCGGGCTTGCCCGTACAGCTTTTTGTCAGCGTTGCCACCGAGTATGGTGCAGCTTTGATTGAGCCCCAGGAGAATACCACGGTGCTGGCCGAGCGCATGGATTTGGCTGCTATGCAGGCATTTTTAGCCGAGCATAGACCGACCTATGTTATCGACGCGACCCATCCTTATGCGACGATTGTTACCGAGACTGTGCAAAAGGCCTGCGAGGCGGAAAAATGCCGGTATCTCAGGCTGGTGCGTCCT
Source organism: bacterium (assembly GCA_004562175.1). Classification (GTDB taxonomy): domain Bacteria; phylum Bacillota; class Negativicutes; order Acidaminococcales; family Acidaminococcaceae; genus Phascolarctobacterium_A. The sequence goes on from SFRS01000283.1 coordinate 1,796, forward strand.
CAAGGAGAAGCAGGGGATTATATTACGGTGCACGACTTTGGTGAAGCGGTGGAGCTCTTAAACCAGGTGGAGGGCAATATTTTCCTGACCACGGGTAGCAAGAATTTGCCCGATTTCACTGGAGTAAAGGATTATGCCGACCGCATCGCTTTGCGCATTTTGCCCATGGAAAGCAGCTTGAAAAGCGCGCTGGAGCTAGGCTACAAGCCCGCCAACATCATCTGTATGCAGGGACCCTTTGCCAAGGATTTGAATATTGCCATGCTGAAGAAGTACGGTAGTAAATTCATGGTGACCAAGGACAGCGGCAAGGCCGGTGGCTTTGACGAAAAGGTGGAGGCCGCGGCAGAGGCTGGAGCGAAGCTGATTGTCATTGGCCGTGCCAGCGAAGAGGTTGGCGCCGGGCTGGGGGAAATAGTGAAGATGTTGAAAGATAGTTTCGGCGTGGACCCCCTTCAGTCAGCTACGCTGACAGCTCCCCGACGCTAAGACCCACGTTGTCGCAAGCGTAGCGCAGTGAGAACGTGTTGGTTGTGCTAATACCCTTGTGGTGCGGAGGGGGAGCCAACCTGCTAATTTACTAGGAGGTTTTTGATGCTGAAAGTTAATATCGTGGGCATCGGCCCGGGCAATCCTGATTTGCTCACCGGTGCTGCACGCAAGGCCAT
>SFRS01000013.1 GCA_004562175.1 bacterium
CATTAACTCCGCCATCATCGCCGATTCTCCCGAGCCCCTCTTCTGGGCCGGCATTGGTGATGCGCTCTCCAAGGAGTTCGAGGTGGTATTTGCCTCCCAAGACGACCAGCTTTTCCACACCACCCTTTTGGGTCAACAAATCAGCCGTGTGTGCACTGCGCCCATCCTGGACAATGGCAAAAAAGCGCTGGATGATTTCCGTGCTCATCGCAACAGCTTTGAGCTGATTCAGGTTATCTTGGATATCATTATTTCCACAGGCTTGGCCTCCAACTTGACGACTACGGAAGACAATGCTTATTATTACAACAGCATGCTGGCTCACTGCGTATATTATGGCTCCACCGTTACCAAGAAGGGTCACAACCATCTCCATGGCGAGGTAGTGGCCTTGGGTACCTTGGTGCAGGTTGCCTATGCCGGTGACATGGACATGGTGAAGCGTTTGATGGACTTCAACTACTCCATCGGTCTGCCCATCTGCTTCGATGATGTGGAAATCGAAGAGGATGAGTTTGAAACCATGTACGAAAAATTCAAGACCTCCGCGGGCTGGAAGCACAAGCCCAAATGCGTGAACAAGGAACGCTTCTTTGAAGTGATGAAGGAAGTCAACGCTTTGGGTCGCGCTTATAAGGCAGCAAAGGAAAAATAAAATGAGCGGGCATTCCGAGCAAGAAATTGCTCGCTTACAACAAATAATTGCGGACCTGCAGCATCAGGTGGAATACGATGATGTAACAGGTCTGCTTAATAGCAAGGGCTTGCTGATCAAAGCGCAGCCTCTGCTGCAGCAGGCTCCGAGCGGTGAATATGCGCTGCTGTATTTTGATGTGCTGCGTTTCAAGGCCATCAATGATATGTTTGGCATGGCTGAGGGTGACAAGCTTTTGCGGCATATTGCCTATGTTTTACAGAAGCTCCAGCAGCCGGGAGAATTGGTTTGCCGTTGGGGTGCAGACCGCTTCATCATGCTTGCTCAGCGCCAGGGTGCGCAGCTCCAGCTTTTGGTGGACAGCATTTTGGAAAACTTGAATGGCTATGGCCTGTCCCTGGAAATCGTCTGCAACATGGGCATCTACGTGACCACGGCGGAGCAGCTTTCCTTAACCGGCATGATTGACCGGGCTGTTTTGGCTCAGTCCCAAATCAAGGGCAGCTATACCAAAAAGTATAATTATTATACGGAGGAGCTGCGCCAGAATCTTTTGGATGAGCAGGAAATCGTGGGCATGATGGCTACGGAGCTGGAAAAAGGTCATTTTGTGGCGTATTACCAGCCCCAGTACGACCATTCCAATGGGCTTTTGGTTGGTGCTGAAGCCTTGGTGCGCTGGCAGCATCCTGAAAGAGGGCTGATTTCTCCGGCTATTTTCATCCCAATTTTTGAAAAGAATGGCTTTATTACCCGCCTTGACATGTATATTTTTGAAGAAACCTGTCGCTTTATCCGTAAATGTTTGGACAAGGGGCTGCGGGTGGTGCCCATCTCTACAAATTTCTCTCGCTATGATATTTATCAGCCGGATTTTGTGGAACGGTTGGAGGAATTGCGCAGGGAATACAACGTGCCCGTGCAATATTTACGTGTGGAAATCACGGAAACAGCCATCATCGGCACCGGCGAAAAAGCCAATGAAATCATTAACAAGCTCCATCAATGTGGCTATGTGACGGAGATGGACGATTTTGGCAGTGGTTATTCGTCCCTGAATGTGCTGCGCAATATCGATTTGGATGTTATTAAGCTGGATATGCTGTTCTTTGCCAAAAATGAGAAAAATGATAAGGGCGGTACCATCATTAGCTCCGTCGTGCGCATGGCCAAATGGTTGGGCCTGCCGGTGATTGCTGAGGGCGTGGAGACGGTGGAGCAGGCAGACTTTTTGCGTAGCATTGGCTGTAATTATATCCAAGGCTATTTGTACTCCAGACCTGTGCCTGAGGCTGACTTGGAGCAGCTGTTGCGAGAGGTTAGCGTGGGCGTGATCAAGTCTACCTTGAAGACAGATGTGGATTTTACCACGGCCAACTTTTGGCAGCCCAGCAGTGAGATTACCACGATTTTCAATAAATATATGGGACCGGCTGCGTTTTTCGAATATTGCGAGGGTCGCTTGGAATATCTGCGGGTGAACCAAAAATACCTGCAGGAAATTGGCATGAATATGTCGGAGCAGGATTTGATTCAAGGGGACCCGCTGGCCTTTTTTGACGAAGAGAATAGCCAAATTTTTTTGGACGCTATTTATAAGGTTCTTGCCACAGGGCGGGAGCAGGCATGCGAAACCTGGCGGGAGATTCATTCCTCCTGCTGTGGCAGCGAAAAGCTGTGCTTACGTAGCAATATACAGCTGGTGGCTAAAAGTGCCAATATTTATCTCTTCTTTGCTTCCGTGCGCAATGTGACCCACGACAAGCAGCTGTGCCAGCTAGAGACTGTGGAAAAACGTTTCATGTCCGCGGCAGAGCAGGCCAATATCTATTTTTGGGAGTATAATATTTTGACTAAGGAAATGCGACCCTGCTTCCGTTGCATGCGTGATTTGGGACTGCCTCCGCTGTTGACTAATTATCCGGAGCCGGCTATAGAGGGAGGTATCTTCCCACCGGATTACGCCGACATGTACAGGGAGTGGCACAGGCAGCTGGCCGAGGGTGTGCCCAGTCTCGAGGCCATCATTCCGCTGACTCCTAATCGCATTCCCTTCCATGTGCGTTATACCACTGAATTCGATGCTACAGGTCAGCCCATCAAGGCCTATGGCTCGGCTACATTGGTGGTGGACGGCGAGGATAAGTAAAATTTGCCGCAAAAAGTTATTGACAGTATGTTTTCTTTGTGGTATCATATATCTGTTGCTGATGCAGCAATAACGCGGTAGTGGCGGAACGGCAGACGCGCTAGCCTCAGGAGCTAGTGGGGGCAACCCCGTGGAGGTTCAAATCCTCTCTACCGCACCAAATGGAAACTGAGACCTAAGAGTTCGCTCTTAGGTCTTTTTGTTATGCTTTGGTACTTGCAAAGCGGCGAGACTTATGTAAAAATATAGCTATGTGAGCTATTTTTTGGTAAAGGAAGTCAGTGATAAAGGAGGCAAAGCATGGAAGGAAGGGAGCTGAAGGCCGCTGCCATGGTGCTGGCCGGCTTTTTTGTGCTGGGCGCGGTGGCCGGTGGCGTCTATGCCTTGGTGAGCGCCAACAGTGTGAAAACTGCCAAATATAATACAGCCCAGCTGACCCAAAATCTGCAGTATGCAGAGGTGGAGGCAGGACGTTTGCAGTGCGTGGTATTGCAGGACAAGGCGGAGCTGTACAATAAGCCCTCGGGTTTGGAAGGAACGGTCATCGAGCGCATGTCCAAGGGTGTGCAGGTGGATTATTTGGAGACTGTTTCTAGTCAGGATAAGGATGAGAATTTTGCGCTTACTACGGTGGAGCTACAGTTCCAGCGCTTTTGGGGTGCAAGGCATATTATTCCCGAGGGCAGCCAGGTGCAGATTTTGCGGGCCGACAGGGGTGACGGCGAGGTCAAAGGCCGCGTTTTTGTGGATGGAAGATATTATGACAAGGATTTTGAGGTGCAATATCTTCGCTTTCCCTATGTGGGTCAATGGAAAAAGGTGGAATTTCAGGGCAAGCCCGGTTATATGAAGTATGAAGCGCTTTCAGAAAGCAAGCTGATGTGAGGTGGAGGGCATGAGTAAAAGAACGTTGATGATAATTTTAGTGGTCCTCGCCACCTTGGCTGGCTTTGTGATGGCCAATAATATTTTGGGGACACGCATTCGCACGGTGACCGTGCGGGATGGGGATGCCCTTTATGTGGAGCCCAGTGTGACGGTGATGAGTGCCACCCCCTTGTTTCAGGTGGGCGAGGAGCTTTTAGTAGTGGACAAGCTGGAGTTCAAGCAGCCCACGGCTGTGAAAATGGTGAAGAGCCTTTTGCTGGAGGACGCAGAGCACACCAAGTACAAGCTGGAGCAGGGCGCTGTGTACAAGCTGGTCAAGGCCCAGCTGGATAAGCCAGGTGCACCCTGCATCGTGCAGGTAAAGACCACCAAGGGTCTCATGGTGGAGCTGGAGGTTCCCAAGGAGACGGCTGTACCCGTGGACGAGGGAATTTGGCTGAAGCTGCGCAGAAAGGACGACAAGGCGGAGGCGTGGCTGCGGCAGCAGACAAAGTGGTATTAAGGTAAAGAAAAAAATCTCACATGGACTGCTCTGTGCAGCAGCCCATGTGAGATTTTTGTTTTACAGCTTGTCGCCACTGGCGGCGATGACTTTTTCTGCGGCTTCGCCTAAATACCAGCGGATGACGGAAAAGAAGGGCAGGGAAATGCCCTCGTAGTCCGGCACTAAGCAGGTTTCGGCCAGCATGGTGAGCACCTCCTCCAGCTGGGCGCCCTGCTCCAGCTCGGCGGCAATGTCATCCTCCAGCTTTTGGATTACTGCTAGGCGCATACGCATGAGGCGGGGTGCATTTAAATTGAGCTCCTTGATGGTGCGCTCGGCTCTGTTCCACAGCTTTTTGGGACAGGAGCTGTGGTCCACCAGCATTTTGCCGGAGTGCTCCACGTAGGCAAAGATGCGCACCTTGCCGGGAATTTTCAAAGGATTCAAAATCATGGCGGTGATGGGCTTGCCACCCTTGGGCACGTCACAGCTGCGGTCATTCTTCTGCTTGGAGTAGCGCCACTGGGCGTCGGGCACGTAGGGTTGACTGCCTCCGTGGCACACACCTAACAGGTTGTGCCAATCTAGGTGGTAGTTGTGACCATATTCCGTGGTAGCACTTTTGGGATAAAAATGCTCCACTCGAAAATCGTCCACCTCGGATTCCTCCTCGGCCAGCTTGATGCTGATTTCGCAGTAAGCGCACAGGCCGTGTTGGTCCTTGAGAATTTGCTCCTTTACCTCTTGGTAGCCTCGGCGGGCGCGGCGGCGAAAATGCTCCCAATTTTCCCAAGGAAAATTGGTGCGATAGCGCGCCAGTCCCGCGGGCTCTTCCTTGCTCTTGTACACCCGTTTCATGAGCGCTTCCTCCGGAACTTGCGCATGCGGATGTCCATGTCCGCCCTAAGCAGGGCGGGCTCGTTACCGTTGGACCAGGCGTCCAGCTGCTTACGCAGGGCGAGCGCCTCCTCGCTGTCCCATTTGTCCTCGCTGACGAGAGCAAGGTAGCGCTTGAGGCTTTGCACGATGGGCAGGCGCTCGGAGCGCAGGGTGACGTTTTGGATATCCTGCAGGATTTGGGCGCTGGAAGCGCCGAGAGCGAAGCTAACGCGGCGCACGCCCTCAAAATGCCGTCCCCACACCAGCACCCGCACGCTGGCAGCGGGCACGCTGCTCAGCACCTGGGGGCTGTGGGTGGTGACGATGAATTGGACTTCGGGAAAGGCGCGCTGCATGTCCAGCAGGACTGTTTGCTGCCACAGGGGGTGTAGGTGCATATCGATTTCATCGATGAGCACCACACCGGGGGTTTGCACTACGGCCTGCTCTCCCAGCTGGGGATTGAGGCGCACCATGCGATAGGCTAAGTCCGCCACCATGCTCAAAATGCTGCGGAAGCCATCGCTCAAATCATCCACGATCATTTCGCCCACATCGGGATGATTGATGACAAAGCAGCCCAGCTCAAAATTATAATATAAATCGTGGAAGCCGGTGCTCTCAAGACAGGCATCAATGGCCTGCTGCACCGCCTTCTTAATGAGCAGCGCCTGCTCCTTGTTTTCGTCCAGTATTTTTTGCAAGGCCTGTTCACTTAAATTTTTGAACCAACGGCCAAAGGTGTTGTAGGAGCTGGAGGGCTCCAGGCATTCCTTATAACCAATGGTGCGGTGCTCTAAATCAGGATTATTGGCATCCATGAGACTGCTGTCCACCCACATACGGGCGGTGCCGTAATAAGCAAAGGCCGGCAAAATAGTACTGGGGTCCTGCTCTAGGGAGGTGCAAAGTCTGGTGCCGCGCTTGCGTAAATCCTCCGCTAGCTCCTCCTGCAAAGTGCCATCCACAACCCTTTTGCTAGAGCGAACCTGCTCACCGTGCACCCGACCCTCTAGGGTCACCTCCACAGGATATTGGTTGCACATAGCTTCAATGTGCTTGCCGTCATCCTTGTAGACGGGCACGCGGCGCACATCCTTGGCGGAAATATGCCGTCCGCTAATCTCAAAGCAGCGTAAATAAGGCTCTAAGCCAATGGCCAATGCATCAAAAATGGCAGTTTTACCCTTGCCGTTTTCGCCTACAATCACCGTCAGCTTAGGCTCGAAGTCAATATCTAATTCATCGTAGCAACGAAAATTCTTCAGCTGTAATCGGTCTATCTGCATCTGCTCGCCTCCACTTTTGTATCTATATTAACATTATACCCCTAAAATTAAAGAATAACAGCTTTTTTTTGAGAAGAATATTAGGCAAATTTGGAGAATTGGTGTTATAATAAGCAAGCTACACTGCTTAAATAGTGCTGCATTTTATTTCCTAGAGGATGGTGTGTATGAATATATTCCTGTTGTTAGCCATTGCCATGGCCTTGATTATTATTTTGCTGCGCAAGCATGTGCCCATTGGTCCTTGTATGCTGGTGGGTGGGCTCTTCATTTGGGCAATGAAAACGCCCAGCCTGCACTATTTGTGGCAGGGACTTGTGGAAACCATGACCATGAGCCGCACCTATGATATTTTGTTTGCCTTGTATTTTGTGATGTGCTTGGAAATAGAGCTGCGCACCAGTGGTGCCTTGGCGGGCATGGTCCACGCTTTGCAGCGCATTTTTTCCAGCTCCAAGGTGACCTTGGCGGTGATGCCAGCCTTTTTGGGACTGCTCCCCTCTTTGGGCGGGGCCCGTTTTTCTGCTCCCATTGTGGAGGAGGCCAGTAAGGAGCTGTCTTTGACTCAAGAGCATCGCGCAGCCATCAATTTTTGGTTCCGCCACATCTTTGAATTTTCTAGCCCCATTATTCCGGGCATGATCATGGCCTGCAATATTGCCGGCGTGTCCTACAGCGATTTTATTATGCATCTATGCTGGCTCACAGTGTTGGCCTTTGTCGCGGGTTGGCTGGTGCTCATCACGCCCATTAAAACAGATGGTGAGACTAGCTTCCAGAAAGACAAGGATTCCGTGTCGCAAAATACCCAGGATTTGTGGCTCAGCTTGTCCCCCGTGGTGCTGACCTTCATTCTGGTGGTGTTCTGCAATATGAATGCCTCCGTGGGCATGGCCGTGGTGACCGTGGGCCTTTTTTTCGTGCTGCGCTTCACCAAGCGCTTTGTTAGTCTGAAGGAAATTGTTTTTGGTGCGCTGGACTGGAAGATGTTCTTCAATGTCATCTGCATCCTGTACTTCATCCAAATCCTCACGGTGACCAATGTGCTGCGGGAAATTGTAGTGGCCTTCCAAAGCTCACCCTTGCCGGTGCCGGTGATCATCGCCTGCGTCAGCTTCATTATTGGCGTGCTGACGGGTATGAGCCAAGGTCACGTAGCCATTGTTATGCCCATCGTGGCTGCTATGGCGACGGGTAATTTGAATTTGGCAGGCGTGGCCATGGCCTTTGGGGTGGCCGGACAAATGCTGACGCCTACCCATATGTGCCTGGTGGTAACCGTGGATTACTTCAAATCCAATTTCTTCAAAACCCTGCAGCCCGTGCTGCTAACTGAGGTCATTATTTTGACCGTTTTCTCTGTTTATTCATATTTTACTTGGTAATTGGCGAGAAAGTCCTGCCTAAAGCAGGATTTTCTTTTTTTTTGCAGAATGTTATACATTAATTACTATGCAATTCCTGAAAATACCATAAAAAAACAGCAAAAGGAGATTTGAACGATGGAAATTACCAATAAGGCATTTAAGGCCTATGACGTGCGTGGTGTTTATCCCACCGAAGTGAATGAAGAAATGGCTTATCGTGTGGGTAGAATTTTTTCGGCAATGTTTGCAGCAGAGACTGTAGTTGTGGGTCATGATATTCGTCTCAGCGGTCCTGCTATCGTGGCAGCTCTCACCGAGGGCCTGCGCCATGGTGGCACCAAGGTTATCGATATCGGTCAGTGCGGTACGGAAATGATTTATTTCGCTACTGCTCATTTGAAGGCCGATGGTGGCATTATGGTTACCGCCAGCCATAACCCCAAGGAATACAATGGTATGAAGCTGGTGCGCCGGGATGCACGTCCCATTAGTGCGGACACAGGCCTGAAGGAAATCGGTGAAATGGTGGCTGCCTCCAGCGATATGCCCCATCAGCTGGTGCCCGGCAAAACATTGGGCGAAGTGGAAAAGGTGGACATTGTACCCGCTTATATTGAGCATCTTTTGAGCTATGTGGATCTCAAGGCGCTGAAGCCTATGAAGATTGTGGCCAACCCCGGTAACGGCGGCGCCGGACCTATTTTGAAGGAGCTGGCTAAGCATTTGCCCTTTGAGTTCATCACCTTGAACGACACTCCTGATGGCAGCTTCCCCAATGGTGTGCCCAACCCGCTCTTAATGCCCAACCGCGAGGCTACTGCTAAAGTTGTACGTGAAAGCGGTGCTGATTTGGGCATTGCTTGGGATGGCGACTTTGATCGTTGCTTCCTCTTTGACGAAAAGGCCGACTTCATTGAAGGTTATTATATCGTGGGCCTCTTGGCTGAGGTATTCCTCTTGAAGGAGCCTGGTGCCAAGATTATGTTCGACCCGCGGCTGACCTGGAATACAGAGGACATCTTGAAGCGCGATGGCGGTGTGCCCGTGCGCTGCAAGAGTGGTCATGCCTTCATGAAGGAATGCATGCGTAATAACGATGTGCTCTACGGCGGCGAGATGAGTGCCCATCATTATTTCCGCGATTTCTCCTGCTGTGACAGTGGCATGATTCCTTGGCTCCTCGTAACCGAGCTCATTTGCCGCAGTGGCAAAACCTTGTCCCAATTGGTGGGCGAGCGTGTGGAAATGTATCCCTGCAGTGGCGAAATCAATCGCAAGGTGGAGGATTCTGCAGCAGTTTTGGCTGAATTGGGCAAGCGTTATGCGGACGGTGAGCAGGACCATCTGGATGGACTCAGTGTGGCCTATGACACCTGGCGCTTTAATGTGCGCGTGTCCAACACCGAGCCTGTTATGCGCTTGAACGTGGAAACAAAGGGCGACAAGGAGCTTATGGCTGCCAAAACTGCTGAGCTTTTGGCAATTATCGGTGGCGAAGAAGCGTAAGCTTTATTTCAAAGTGGCGGCGGACTTGAGCTTGCCGCTTCAGTAAAATATATCGAGGTAGAAAGATGAATATTCTTGTTACAGGTGGTGCTGGTTATATCGGCTCCCATGTGGTGGAGGAGCTGCAAAAGAGCGGCTTTACACCCATTGTTTATGATAATTTTTCCACTGGCCACGAGGAGGCTGTGCCCGAGGATGTGCAGCTCATCGAGGGCGACATCCATGATGTGCGTTTTGCCAAGCATATTATGGAGCAATTTAAAATTGATGCGGTGATTCACTTTGCGGCCTCCAGCCTTGTGGGTGAGTCCATGGCCAATCCTAGCAAGTATTACTTCAACAACGTGGAGGGCAGTTTGCATTTACTGGAAGCCATGCGTGGCGCAGGCGTGGACCGCATTGTCTTTTCTTCCACAGCTGCAGTCTATGGCGAGCCGGAGCAGGTACCCATTACGGAGGACAGCAAGCTGCAACCCACCAATGTTTATGGTCGCAGCAAGCTGATGATCGAAAAGATGCTGGCCGACTATGATATGGCCTATGATATGCGTTATGTGGCGCTGCGTTATTTCAACGCAGCGGGTGCGTCTCCCACCCGTGACATCGGTGAGGACCACAACCCGGAAAGCCATTTGATTCCTTTGATTTTGAAGACAGCTCAGGGCGTGCGCAAGCAAGTGGCTATTTTTGGCACCGACTATCCCACAGAGGATGGCACCTGCATTCGTGATTACATTCATGTGTGCGATTTGGCCAAGGCCCATGTGCTGGCGCTGCAGCATCTCTTGAAGGGCGGCGCTAGTCGCGTGTATAATTTGGGCAGCGAGAATGGATTTAGCGTGCGCCAGATGATCGATTCTGCGAAAAAGATTACGGCAGTGGACTTCACTGTAGTGGAGGAAGCCCGCCGGGCCGGTGACCCGGCGGTACTCATCGCTTCTTCCGAAAGGATTCGTAGTGAATTGGGGTGGGTGCCGGAGCACAGCAGTGTGGACGAGGTAATTTCCACGGCCTGGAAATGGCACAAGGGCCATCCCCAGGGCTACAATGGCTAAGCCTAAAGGTGATTGCTGACTGCATCGCAGTGTAAACTTTCCTTGACAGGGCTGAAACTCTTAAGTATAATATTACTCGGACATAAATTTGTCCCTTTACAAATTGATTTGCGAGTGTGGCGGAACTGGCAGACGCACTAGACTTAGGATCTAGCGCCTTGCGGCGTGCAGGTTCGATTCCTGTCACTCGCACCAGAAATTTATCCATACCTTCTTGTGAGGGTATGGATTTTTTTGACTAAATAACTAAAGAATTTATTTTTATGCATAATTGGGGTGATTTGAGTATTGTGCAGAAAGAACAATCGTGATATAATTAAAGAAAACTTTACATTAGTAAGTGATACTTGCGCTTGTAATAAAGCCTTGTTTATTATTGATTACTCTTGTAAAGGATATATAAAGTTAGGAAAGGCGTGCCATATTATGAAAGATATTGCTAAGGTAATTGGAACAAGAATCAAAATGCTCAGATTTGCGAAGCACATGCAACAAACGGAGCTCGCCAAGCGCATGGGAATTAGTCAAACCCATATGAGTAATATTGAGAGTGGCCGCAATAATGTTACTGTGGATAATCTCTATAAGCTGCATGAAATTCTTGAATGCCCCGTGAGCAGCTTTTTTGTGGACATCGACGGTAAGGAAGAGGTTAAGGAGAACAAGGATGTCTTTTCCTTGGAGGATTTGACCCAGGCTTTGATTTTGTTGAAAAAGCAATAGACTGTTTGGACTTGAGTACCATTTTGGGTCGGGGATGGATGGACCCAGAATGGTACTTTTTGTTATATTGTTAACATAA
>SFRS01000284.1 GCA_004562175.1 bacterium
AGAAGGATATTCTGCCGTTCTTGAATGCATGGTACATGGGCAGCGAAATTAGGCAAAATAACAAGGATTAAGAGGAGTAGAAACGTGGACGAGCAAGAGATTACTATTGATTTACGTGATTTATGGAACGTATTACAAAAAAATATACGCACCATCAAAAAGGTAACCTGTGGCTTCGTAGCTGCTGCTGTGGTCTACCTAATTGTAGTGCCCCCGACCTATGAATCTGTGGCTTTGCTGCGCGTGAAGCAGCCCAAGGGTATTGGTAGCTCCATTTTGGAGTCCATGCCCATGGGTAATGCCATGGCTACTAAGCAGCTCATGAGCACCTATGCAGAGATTCTGAAAAGCCGCAGCGTAGTTGTGCCGGTTATCGAAGCTACTGAGGAAGCTAATGACGATGGCAAATATCCCCGTTATGAGGATTATTTGAAGTCCCGCGTAACCACCAATCCCTTTAAGGATACGGAAATTATGCAGGTTAGTGTTACGGCCAAAACCGCCGAAGATGCCCAAAAGGCCAACCAGCTTTTGGTTGACGGCTTTTTGTCCCGCCTGACTGAATTGGTGCGTGGGGAGCAAAAGACCACCCGCCTCTTCATTGAGGAGCGTGTGAAATCCTCCAAGCAGGAGCTTAATGATGCTGAAAGCAAGCTGACCCAGTTCAAGAAAGAAAATAATGTGCTGTCCCCTGATAACCAAGTGAAGATGACTGCTGATAAGCTGACCATGGTGGATAAGCTGCGTGCCGAAAACCAGGTTGCTTTGGAGGCAGCTAGGGCTCGCAATGCTTCCGTAAGCCGTCAGCTGCAGGATAATACTGCCAGCGTTGCTGACAATAATGTTATTACTGCTCTGCAAAAGCAATTGGCCACCCTGGAAACCCAACGCATCAATTATCTTGATAAATACACCGACAAGCATCCCAAGGTGCTGGAGGTTAATAAGGAAATCGCCGGCATTCGCCAAAGCCTGAATGCAGAAATCGCCCGCATCGCTTCTCTGGAGACATCCTCCACTAACGTGGTGCATCAGGGGCTGTTGGCTGATAAATTTAAGAGCGAGGCCGAGATGAAGGTGGCTCAAAGCAATTTGAACACCATCAGCGAACTGGAGAGCCGCTATAACGAGGATGTACAAAGATTGTCCGACACCGAGCAGCAATATCTGAGCCTGCTGCGTGATACTAAGGTTGCTCAGGAGATTTATGTAATGCTGGCTAAACGCCTGGAGGAGGCTAAGGTTGCTGAGGTGGCCGTATCCACCGAGGTGCAGGTTGTGGATGCTCCCACCCTGCCGGAAAAACCCGTGAAGCCGAAAAAGGCTTTGACTCTTGTGCTGGCCTTCCTGTTAGGCCTCTTTGGCAGCAGCGGCTTTGTTATTGCTCGTGAGTTGATGAACCGCACCATCAAAACTAGCGACGATGTTTCCACCTATTTGGGATTGCCTGTTTTGGGTCAAGTGCCGAGCAGTGAATCCTTGAGTGAAGCACAGGAGACAGAAAATCTGAGCACCTGGCAGAAGATCTGGAGGGCAGTATGGAAGAAGTAACTTTAATTGCGAATTCGGATGCTAAATCTCCTGTATCCGAAGCATATAGAACTATTAGAACCAATATTAAATTTTCCAATATCGCCGGCAAAGAACTGAAGACCATTATGCTGACCAGTGCTACCCCTAACGAGGGCAAGAGTACGACCATTTCCAATTTGGCTGTGGTTATGGCTCAGGCTGGTCACAGCGTGGTGCTGTGCGACTGCGACTTCCGCAATCCCACCCAGCACAAGATTTTCGGCTTGCACAACAAGGGCCTTTCCAACTGCGTGGCTACTGGTAGCGATGTTATGGACATCATCCAACAAACCAGCATTCCTAATTTATATGTGCTGACCAGCGGTCCCGTTGCTCCCAATCCCTCCGAGCTTTTGGCAAGCCAAAACATGGTGGATATCTTGGCGGAATTAAAGCAGCATTTTGATTATGTGCTGGTAGATACGCCGCCCATTATGCCCGTTACCGATGCGGCTGTAGTCAGCGCCAAGGTGGATGGCACCATTTTAGTAATCGCCTCCGGTGCTGTG
>SFRS01000285.1 GCA_004562175.1 bacterium
TCACCAAAATCAATGCTTACATTCACATGGTCCAAAGCATGCACAATGCTGTCACCCATGATATAGGTTTTCATAATGTCCTTAAGCTGGATAACTGCCATAGCACTCACTCCTTAGTGCAGGGGAGGACCCATGCGGTTATTATTGTTCTGTTTAGCTACAGCTTTTTTCACCAGCAGCTTTTCGCCCTCCTTGAGAGTCGCACCACTGACTACGATATTACTGTCGTTGCTCAAGCCAACCTGAACATCCACATCCTTGGTTTCCTTGGTCTTTTCGTTGTACACCTTCACGTAGCGACGCTTGCCCTCGCTGTAGATGCAGTTCAGGGGCACCATGGTGACATCCTTGGCTTCGCTGATAATGAACTCAGCACGAGCAGTCATGGTGGGCAGCAGCTTGCCCTTGGCGTCATCGACAGTTACATAAACCTTATAATAAATAACATTATTTTCTGTAGTTGCCTTTCTAGACAGCAGGCGTACCGTTCCCATAAAGGTTTCGTCAGGATAAGCATCCACAGTGAACTTCACCTTTTGGCCCTCTTTCACCTGTCCGATATCGGATTCATCCACCAAAGCTTCAATTTCCATGTTGTCCAAGGTAGCAACGGACATAATTACCTGGGGCGTACTAATACCGGAGCTAATGGTCTGGCCTACGGGCGTAGGCTTGCCAATAATATAACCACTGATGGGCGTGGTGATAATGGTATCGTTGACATCGGAGGCTGCCTTTTCATAGTTACTCTTGGCCACCAAATAATCGGCATAGGCAGCATCAAACACAGCCTGACTAATAGCGCCCTGATTGAGCAAATCCAAATCACGCTTATAGGTGAGCTGGGCGTTGGTCAGCTTGGCTTCCATTTGAGCCAGCGTAGCCTTGAGAGCGGTGGCATCAAGACGCACCAGCACATCTCCGGCGTTAACATGCTGATTTTCCTTGACCAGCACTTCCACGATGCGACCGGTAATTTTGGAGCTGATATCCACGTTATCCAAGGCAGTCAAGGAGCCTGTTGCGGATACTGTTTCCGTCAAGTCGCCACGGGTAACTTTACCCAGCTTAATAGTCTCAGCTGCTGCCTGTGTGCTCTGATAATATTTATAGCCACCATAGCTGCCTGCAAGCACCAAAGCTGCAACTACCAACATATACTTATTTCTCTGCAAAAACTTCAACATAGCAATCCCTCATTTTCTCTTCTTCAATTTTACAATTTAATTATATCCTACTCTCCTTTTGAGGTCAAAATTATCATATCAAGGAAATGTGTTTTTTCTATGACACTTTGGCAAATTAAGCGACTTTTTTCTTATACGAAATATAAGCTCTTTTGGTACTCTCCCTTCGTGTAACGAAACGTTACTCGAAACAAATTTTCGCCATTTTAGACAGAAAAATAGAGGGTGCGACGAGCGCACCCTCTTAGGGGAGTTGCAGTGGAAAATTATTTAACAGGACCAATCATAGCCAGCATGGTACCAGCTGCAACTGCGGTACCGATTACGCCTGCAACGTTGGGGCCCATAGCATGCATCAGCAGGAAGTTAGCAGGATTGCATTTTTGGCCAACTTTTTGAGATACACGAGCAGCCATAGGAACTGCGGATACGCCGGCAGAACCAATCAAGGGGTTGGTTTGGCCGCCATCCAGCTTGCACATCAAAGTACCGAACAGAGCACCTGCAGCGGTACCAGCGATAAATGCAACCAGACCCAAGCAAATGATCAGGATGGTTTGATAGTTCAGGAAGGACTCAGCGCTCATGGTAGCACCAGTACCGGTAGCCAGCATGATGGTTACGATGTTCATCATAGCGTTTTGAGCGGTGTCGGACAGACGATCCAAGCAGCCTGCTTCTTTGAACAGGTTACCCAGCATCAGCATACCAATCAATGCGGTTACAGAAGGTAACAGCAAGGAGATAACGATGGTGCACATGATCGGGAATGCGATCTTTTCGAAACGAGAAACCGGACGCAATTGTTTCATAACGATCTTGCGGTCATGGTCAGTGGTGCACAGCATCATGATAGGAGGCTGAATCAGGGGAACCAAAGACATGTAGGAATAA
>SFRS01000286.1 GCA_004562175.1 bacterium
CTATGTGGACATTGTATCAAGCATTCGCAGACCGGAGCACTTCACAGGTATACCTTTGAGCGATAACATTTGAACTTCTCGTTAAATTATAATTTCATTAAACATCTCTTTGCGTGTAAAAAAGCAGCGGATGGTCCGCTGCTTTTTGTGTGTTCGGATGTAGGATTAGTATAGCATGAGACTAACGCAATCGCAAGTGTTATTTGTCCACTTGGGTCTTGATTTCCATGAGGCAATCGCCGCTTTCTACACGCTCGCCGGGAGCAACATGGATGATGCTCACAATGCCACTGATGGGCGCGGAAAGAGTGGTTTCCATCTTCATAGCTTCAGTGATGATGAGGGGCGTGCCCTTGGTAACAGCTTGGCCCTTTTCTACCAGTACCTTTACCACGGAGCCGGAGAGGGAGGCTGCGATTTCGCCCATGTTGGACTTGTCAGCCTTCTTGCGAGTAACCTCGGTGGCCTTGGCGTTGCGGTCCTTGATTTCGATTTCGCGGGGCAGGCCGTTGAATTCGAAGGTCACAGTGCGCATGCCGGCAGCATTGGCTTCGGAAACGTGCACTAGCTTGATTACCAAAACCTTGCCCTGCTCGATTTCTACCTTGATTTTTTCGCCTGGGGTCATGCCAAAGAAGAAGGTGGGGGAGTCCAGCACGGACACATCACCAAATTCATTGTAGCGGGCAACCCAATCGGTGAATACCTTGGGATAGAGGCAGTAGGAGCTGATAGCTTCGTCCGTAGTGGGCGCGTTCATTTCGGCCAATTTTTTGCGTACTGCTTCAAAATCCACCGGAGCTAATGCAGCGCCGGGGCGCACAGTGATGGGCTCACGGCCCTTGAGGATGATTTTTTGCAGCTTTTCGGGGAAGCCTTGATAGGGCACGCCGATGCGACCCTCGAAGAATTCCACCACGGAAGCGGGGAAGTCCAGCACATCTCCCTTGGCGTAAACATCCTCCTCGCAGAGGTCATTTTGCACCATGAAGAGAGCCATGTCGCCTACGATTTTGGAGGAGGGAGTAACCTTGATTAAATCGCCGAACATCATGGAGACGCGGTGATACATATCCTTGATGTCCTCCCAGCGATTGATGAGGCCAAGAGCCTGTGCCTGTTGCTTCAAATTGGTATATTGGCCGCCGGGCATTTCGTGGCAATAAACCTCGGGGTTGGGGAAGTTTTCCGTTCTATCCGCAGCCTTGTAATAGGGGCGCACAGTTTCCCAATAGCGGGACATTTCGTTCAAAGCTTCCACGTCCAGGCGTGGTTGACGGGGATGACCGCTGAGGGCGTAGAAGAGGCTGGCGGTGGAGGGTTGAGCAGTGCCACAGCTCATGGCGCTCATGGCGGTGTCCACAATGTCTACGCCGGCGTCGATAGCGCGTGCATAGGTATAAATAGCGTTGCCACTACCCTCGTGAGTGTGCAGATGAATGGGCACGCCCACATAGGACTTCAGGCTGCTGACCAGTCGATATGCAGCTTCGGGCTTCAAGAGGCCAGCCATATCCTTGATGGCGATAATATTGGCACCGGCCTTTTCCAACTCCTTGGCCATGTTGATGTAATATTGTAAATCGTATTTGTCGCGATGGGGATCCAGAATATCACCGGTGTAGCAAAGGGCAGCCTCCGCAACCTTGCCACATTCGCGAACAGTGTCGATGGACAGACGCATATTGTCGAGGCCGTTGAGACTATCGAAAATGCGGAAGACATCGATGCCGTTTTTGGCAGCCAGCTGGATAAACTGCTTCACCACATTGTCCGGATAGCTGGTGTAGCCCACAGCGTTGGCACCACGGAGCAGCATTTGCAGCAGCACGTTGGGCGCAGCTTCTCTAAATTGTGCTAAGCGTTGCCAAGGACTTTCATCCAAGAAGCGATAGGCCACGTCAAAGGTGGCACCGCCCCAGCATTCAAAGGAGAAGAAGCCGGGCAGCTTGCCAGCGGTGTCACGCATTACCCGCAGCATGTCGGCGGTGCGCAGACGAGTTGCGAAGAGGGATTGGTGAGCATCGCGGAAGGTGGTGTCGGTAACGAGTACCTCCTGTTGGGCCATAACCCAATCGGC
>SFRS01000287.1 GCA_004562175.1 bacterium
CTCACGCCTGTTTCTAGGGTTTTGCGTTCTAAGCAAGCGCTTCTCATGCTTTACCTCCCTCTGCCTCCACCACCAGCTCCGTGAGCTTGGCCAAAATCTCTTTGTTCTCCTCCGGCAGGCCCACAGTGATGCGCAAAGCACCGGTGAGCACCGGATGGCTGGTGAAGTCGCGCACCAAAATGCTGTTTTCCAAATAATATTTAAAAATCATTTTACCACTTGCGGCCTGCTCTGGCAAATCCTTGCCGTATTTGGCGTAATACAGCTTGGCCAGCTTAGCACACAGCTCGCCCTCGGCTCTCAGCATCACAAAATTGGTAGCCGTGGGCCACACTCTGAAGCCCAGCTTTTGCATATAAAAGGCCATTTTATCACGCTCAGCTCGAATGGTCTTGATGCGCTCCTTGTAGAGCTCTTTATTTTCATAAATGGTTTTTGCTACCATCAAGGTATAGGCATTCACATGGTAGGGCAGAAGTGCCTTGCCCAATTGGCGCACCAGTCCCAGCGCACCCACGGCATAGCCACAGCGCATGCCGGCCAAGCCATAGGCCTTGGAGAAGGTGCGGAAAACCATGAAATTGCTGTATTTTCCAAGCAGGCTCAGGGTGGAGCCAGCCACCAGCCACAGCTTGTTCAAGGGACGCATATCGTTGGGTGGCAGCTCCTTGCCATCGGCAAATTCCATATAAGCCTCATCCATAATCACAGGACAATCCACGTTGGCGATGATTTTTTCCATAGCAGCAAGGCTGTTATAATTGCCCGTGGGATTATTGGGATTGCAGACGATTAATAAGGAGGGCTGCTCCTTTTTACAGAATTCAATCACAGCGTCCGCATCCACATAGCCTTCGCTAGTCAGGGGATAGCGCACGGCGATGCTGTCGCTCAAGTCGGCGTACTCGCCGTACATGGAAAAGGAGGGCCAGGGCACCGCAATCTTTTTGCCGGGGCCGCCGAACACGTAGCAGGCCTTTTCCAAAAGCTCGCTGGAGCCATTGCCGATTTTCACACAGTCCACATCCACGTCCAGCTCCTTGGCGATGACCTCGCACAGATTCTCGGACTTGATGGGCGGATAACGATTAAAGGGGAAACATGCCGTGCGGGCAGCCACGCTTTGGGCTATTTCCTCAGGCACGGGATAATTGCTTTCGTTGGCGTTGACGATGATGTCAGCAGCCACGCTTTCCACGGAGTACTCCTCCATGGCCTCAATGCTTTTACGTACAGAAAACTCGCTCATTTGCTCCTACCTCGCCTCTACTTATTGACCAATGCGCTTACGAATGGCGTTGGCATGAGCGGTCAGGCCCTCGGCCTCAGCCAAGGTGATGATATCATCCGCAGCGGCATAGAGAGCAGGTGCAGTGTAGGAAATAATACTGGTCTTCTTCATGAAGGTTTCTACATTCAAAACGGAATAGAATTTAGCAGTGCCACCGGTGGGCAAGACATGGTTGGGCCCGGCGTAGTAGTCGCCCAAGGGCTCCGGAGAATATTGACCCAAGAAAATTGCACCGGCGTTACGAATATAGGGCATGATTTCAAAGGGAGCCTTGGTCATGATTTCCATGTGCTCCGGTGCGGAAATATTGGCCATCTCGATGACGGTCTCCATATCCTTGGCCAAAACCACCTTGCCTGCTTGGGCCAAACTAGTTTCGGCGATTTCCTTACGCGGTAATTTAGCCAGCTGCACTTCGATTTCCGCAGCAGTTTCCTTGGCTACCCGCTCGCTGTCGGTAACCAGAATAGCGCAGGCCAGCGGGTCGTGCTCGGCCTGGCTCAGCAAATCTGCAGCCAAATATTCCGGATTAGCGCTATCGTCAGCGATAACGAGAATTTCGCTGGGACCAGCCAGCATATCGATATCCACGTGGCCGATAACGGCTTTTTTCGCTAAGGTTACGAAAATGTTACCAGGGCCGGTGATTTTTTCTACCTTAGGAACAGTAGCAGTGCCAAAGGCCAAAGCGGCGATGGCTTGGGCGCCACCCATTTTATAAATCTCGGTTACGCCGATGAGGCGCGCGGTTACCAGCACGTTGGGATTGACCTTGCCATCCTTTCCGG
>SFRS01000288.1 GCA_004562175.1 bacterium
CCAGCCCATCACATAGCGCCGACCACTCTGAGTGCTCACATAGATTTTTAATGGCAACACTCGCATGCAAATCCGCCTGCCACCATCGGTGCAGCTAGCCAATCTAACAGTCTGCTTTTTTTGCATCGCATCCAGTAAATCCACCAGCACATCGCTTTCCAAGGCCTGCAAAAGATAGTGATGCTTATAGCTAAAGATGTTTACCTCCTCACTATATTTATCCTCCAAGAAGCTGCCCACTACGCCTACGGGAGTGCTTTCGGCAAAAAAGCTAACCGCTTCATGCCAACGCTCTAAATTCACTGCATCCTTGCTGCGGCTATAGAAAAGCTCACGCCCCTGCTTTGCAGCCACAATCAGGCCCAGCTGTACATATTCTGCCAATTTCTTTCGCACAGTAGAGGCATCTATGGTTCCTGCATCAGCAAAATGGCTCAAATAATCCTGGTCGAGGCGCTCCACCAGCTCATTTAAGCTCATGCTAATCCCATCCTGCAGCATGTCCAAAAGATAAAAGTGCAGCATGATGTCCTTAGAAGTAAAAGTTTTGGCCTTCCATGCCTTGTAAAAAGGATTGTGCTTAATTTTGCGACTGTCCACAGCGATAAAACGACGCTTGCCCTTGGCATTTTGGCGAAAGCACATGTAGTCCGCCAGCCAGCTTTCAATGCGACGACGATCATTGTCGTGGCTCCGGGCACTTCTGTCACTAAAATCAGCCTTGCTCTTGAAGCCATATACATAAAAGTCCCGCATTACCATTCTGATATTGTCAAGGTTCTTTACAAGCTCGCTATAGGCCACAATCTTCACATCCTTCGCCAATCCTACACATACCCTCACTCAAGCTCCGGCAGCTCAACCTCTAACCTTACCTTATCCCCTGCCAAAATCTCGGCCAACTCATTAACCATATCATAGTCAAATACATCTGGGGCTTCACAAGCAGCGCCATCAATACTGAGCTCCCAATTATTATAGCTATTCACCATTAACCCGTCCTGCTCCACAAAACCGCAGCAGTCAACATCAAAGGTAGTGCTGTCCAAATAAAAATCTAGCTGTGTGTAATTATTATCCTCCAGCTCCTGTACAATCGCGAAGGCATAAATCTCCTTTAGCTCCCTGCCCTTAGCAAAATTATCCAATGCTCGCATAAAGCCGCCTAGATACTTTGTGACCTTGGCAGAATGCTGCCTAGCCCCAAATCCCTTCAAAGCGGCCTCCAATTCCGGACGCAAAAGCTTATACAGAGCATTTTCAGCCGGTAGTCCCTCTTTGGGCGCAGCCTTTTCCTCTTTTTCGCAAACTTCTTCATGAAGCACATTATAGCCATGCTCCGCCAAGGAATGCAATGCTTTGGCAAAATTTTCCTGCTTCACAAGAATATAATCCGTGTTATAGGTAGAAATGGCAAAAATACCTATCCTTTGTTCAGCTAAAATTGTAGATATCTTGGCCAAAATCCCGATTAAGCTAAAATCCAGTGTCCCCTGAATACGAAAGGCTAGCCAGCCATCATCCCTCGCACTGGTTACAGCAGGCACATCCTTAGTGGGGCACACCAAGGACAGCTCCTCATCCGTTTTCGCTGCAAAGCAAAAATTCTTGTTCAAATCTACCTGCGCTGCATCAACCACCTTGCAAACGCTAAACAACTCAGCCAAAGCTTTAATTTCCATGCCTATTCTCCTCGATTACGAATATAATGCAATGCGCTTTGGGCAGCAATGGCACCATCATTCGTCGCAGTCACCACCTGTCGCAGCACCTTATCACAAACATCACCGGCACCATAAACGCCGGCTATAGCAGTAGACATATCATTATTAACCACAAGATAGCCCTTAGCATTAGTTATGCCCAAATCCTTACAAAAGTCGGTAACGGGGTCAGCACCGATATAAGGGAACACGCCCTTAGCAGCCATATTCTCTATAGCAGCCGTCTCTTTGTTCAAAACCTTAAGCCCTGCTACACGCTCATTTTCGACAAGAACTTCCTGTGGCACACGCCAAGTGAGCACCTCAATCTTGGGATGACGAGCCACCTTATCCTGGGTAATCTGCTC
>SFRS01000289.1 GCA_004562175.1 bacterium
CCCGCCAGCTTGGCACAGCACATTGTCCTCTTGTGCAGTCAAATGCACATAACCAAAGCGAGTCAGCTTTTTGGTCAAAGCCGTTTCACCCTCGATGGCACCTACCCAATTATAAACCTTTTCTCCCTCGCGATAGCGCTCCAAAAGGTACATGAAGCCACCGCACTCCGCAAAGCAAGGCATGCCGCCGGTCACAGCGGCCTTTACGTCTGCAAGCATGGATTCATTGTTCGCCAATTGTTCGGCATAAAGCTCAGGATAGCCGCCACCCAAAACAAGGCCATGGCAGTTTTCTGGCAGATGGGCATCATTTACAGGGCTGAAGGGCACTAATTCAGCACCTAACTCGCTTAATAAATCAAGCGCATCCTGGTAATAGAAGCAAAAGGCTTTATCTTCGGCAATAGCTACGCGCACCTTCTCTTGACCAAGCTGCTCAAGGCACACAGGTTGGTACTCAAAGGGTGCTGCGGCCTCGGCAACCTCCAGCAAGGCATCCAAATCGATGGATTTAGCAGCCTGAGCTGCCAAACGCTCCACGATTTGCTGCAGGTCCCCTATTTCCTCCGCCGTAACCAAACCTAAATGACGACTTTCAAAATTGCAGTCCGTCATCACCGGGAAATAGCCCAAAAGCTTCACACCAGTTTCCTGCTCAATAACATCTTTATAAAAGAGATAGCTCATGGGATTAACATTGTTTAAAATGGCGCCCACGATGTGACTGTCCTTGCGGAAATCCTTAAAGCCCTTGATCATAGCGGCAATGGATAAGGCGGCTCCCTTGCCGTTAACCACCAAGACTACAGGAGTATCACAGGCACAGGCCAAAGCATAGGCGCTGGCCTCGGTGGTTTTGCCCATGCCATCATAAAAGCCCATGGCACCCTCGAACACAGCCACATCAACATGGGCAGCATTTTTCGCTACCAGCATGCGGGCAGTGTCCTCGCCCAGCATGAATAAATCAAGATTGCGGGACTTGGCGCCGATGACTCTAGAATGGAACATGGGGTCGATATAATCAGGTCCGGATTTAAAGGCAGCAACGCTGAGACCCTTGTTCATGAGGGCCTTGAGCAGTCCACAAACCAATGTTGTTTTGCCAGTGCCGCTGCCGGGGGCACTAATCATCAAACGGGGCAGCTTCATTTCAGCCATGTTAATCTTCCTTCTTCAAAGCAGTCATTACATACACAGGATTCTGCGCCATCATCAAGTTATAGTGGCCTAAATGCTTGCTGCGAGCCACAAAGACGTTGACGATTTCCAAGGAGTAATCCTGCTTCTCCTTGTAGTAGTTGGCAACCTCCGCCAGTGTTTCCACGGTAATGGCGTTGATTACCACCCTGCACTTGTTGTTTTTAGCGTAGATGACATCCAGCATTTGGCACAAATCGCCACCGCTGCCGCCTACGAAAACACAATCAGGGGCGGGCATGCTTTGGATATTCTCCAAAGCTTCACCAGCTACGATATCCAAATTTTGCACGCCAAAGAGGGCCTTATTCTTGCCCAAGAGCTCCACCGCTACAGGATTGCGCTCGAAAGCCCACACCCTACCCTGCTTGGCAATGAGAGCCAATTCA
>SFRS01000290.1 GCA_004562175.1 bacterium
AGTACGTGGGAGTCATCCAAGGAATAAATGACTTCCTTGCCGTCCTTAGTAAATTTTACTAAATTAGTAGACCTCAGGATGCGCAGCTGATGGCTGATAGCAGAGTGGGTCATATCCAAGGCTTCTGCGATGCAGGTTACGCACATTTCCTGATGGGCCAACAGGGCCAGAATGCGAATGCGCGTGGGGTCGCTGAGTACCTTGAAGGTGTCGGCCATGGGCTGGATGTATTTTTCGTCCTCCTGTCCGGGAAGGGGTAGATTGTGTTGATGGGTATGCATAATTTCACCTGCTTTTACTTTTTGCTGTGCATGGAAAGACCCTTGTTGAAGAAAAACAAAAGGCAAACGTAATAGGTAAAGCCACCGGTTGTGGTGCGAGTCAAAAACCAGGAGGGAAAGAGAAAAAAGCTCACGAAAAGGAAAAGAAGCTGGGGCAACACGCTGAAAAGTCCCGTGAAGCCACCTTCGTGCAGGGCTTCACGAATTTTCAAGGCCGCCAAAACACTGTAGCGGGAAGCAAAGATGCCAAAAAACATGCCGCTGATGCCGTACAGCAGATAGGTTACAATTTGGTGAAAGGTCATATTATTTACCTACCTTGGCTTTCAGTTGGGCCAATAAACCACTCTTGAGTAGCAGGCCTGCGATAATACTGCCGCCAATGGTGCTGACCAAAAAGGGCGGGATGAAAAACCAGGCCACGGCTTTGCTGCCTAACAGGGTGCTGGCAATAAGCCAAGCCACCAGACCACCCACAATACCGGTGCCGAAAACCTCGCCTGCCATGGCTGCAGGAATGTTGCGCCAATACTTGTAGGCAAGACCAGCCAAAAGGGCACCAATCATGCTGCCGGGGAAGGCCAAAAGGGAGCCTGTGCCAAACATATTACGCAGGCAGGAAATGATGAAAGCAATGGCCACGGCGTAATCGGGGCCTAGAAGTACAGCTCCCAAAACATTGATGGCGTGCTGCACGGGGAAGCATTTAGAAATACCGGCAGGGATATAAATTAGATGCGCGCTGAGGGTGCCAATGGCAATCAATAGCGCTGCAGAAGTCAGTTTGCGTACTTGCATGAAAATCGCCTCTATTCTAAACTAGTTGCAAGATAAAGTTCACTGATATTATACCATTTTTCTCAAGAAGTGGGCTAGTAAAAAAAGGATAACGGACAATTTTTGTAGAATAGTATAGCACCATCTGTGTTTAGTTTAGCAATAATTGGAGTGATGAATATGAACCTCTTGGAGGGAATTAAAGTTGTAGATTTTTCCAAATGGCTGCCAGGACAGTATTGCGGCATGCTGCTGGGTGATTATGGTGCAGATGTTATCAAGATAGAGGATTTGGCCGGGGACGCCACCCGCAAGTTTTGGCCGGAAAAGGCGTCGGGCATGAGCTATTGGCATTTGATGCTCAATCGCAATAAGCGAGGGGTGGCCTTGGATATTAAAAAGGCTGGCGGACGCGAGGCCTTGGCCAAGCTTTTGGCAGAGGCAGATGTGTTTTTAGAGGGCTTTCGACCGGGCTACTTGGCGCGCTACGGCTTGGATTATGAGACCATGCATAAAATCAATCCGCGCTTGGTTTACTGCTCCATTACAGGCTTTGGCCAAAACTGCCATAAGCCTGCCCACGATTTGAACGTAATTGGCCTTGCTGGCTTAAATAGCCTTGATGATGTGGGCGGTGCCTGCGTCAGCGAGGTGCAGGTTTCGGCTATCGGTAGTGGCTTGAACGCCTTGAGCGGCATTGCCATGGCCTTGTTGGCTCGTGAGCGCACGGGTGTAGGGCAGTGGCTGGATGTGAATCTGTATGCCACGGCCATGTCCATGCAGGTGACAGGCATCAGCTCCCTGTGGGGCTGCCAGGAAACGGGGGACACTCCCTTTGGACGCACGGCCCATTATTATAATATTTATCGTACCAAGGATGGTCGCTTCCTGACCGTAGGTACTATAGAGCCCAAGTTTTGGCAACGCTTTTGCGATTTGATTGCTTGTCCTGAACTAGAAAAGCGGCAGTTTGACTTTGCTCATGAGGCGGAGCTGAAGCAAA
>SFRS01000291.1 GCA_004562175.1 bacterium
GCTTTGGGGTGAAGGCTCTGTTCTTGGCGTTTATGCTGTGGGCTTAGTTTGCACCGGTAGTGGCTATTTAGCCTATACCTTAGCTCAACGGTGTCTTCTGAAAGAGCAGTATCGCAAGCTGATGCTATTTCTAATAAGCTTTATGGCCATGGTTGGTGTTAGTGTTTTGCTTTATACCTCTGGCAATCTAGCTATTCCTGCAGGCTGTTTAGCTCTTTTAGCCATGGGCTTTTTGGCAGCAGCTATATATTACTATATGTCCTGCGCTTTAGCTAATAGTCCTGCTACGGGTCGTATTATCGGTATTAGCATGTTCCTTGCGGTGCTTCTGCAATATGGGGTAATGCATTCTCCGTGGCAAGGGAATGGTATGGTGCTGTTGGTTTTAGGACTGGCAGTAGCAGGAATCTGTCTGTTGATTTGGCGTCCTTTGGGTGACTGGTGCTTTGAAAATGCCTTACCCTATGAACAAAATCCTCCCTCCTTGCCGCGTGAGGGTCTGTTAGCCGTACTGATGGTTTTCTTCATGACCATGGGTTTTGCCTTTAGTGATGAATGTGTTACGGCTTTGGATGCTAAGGGTGAGCTGAACGTAGCTGCCTGGCCTAGACTATTTTATGGCTTGGGCTTGCTGCTGTCTGGCTATCTAGTGGACCTTAATCGTCGCAGCCATATTTATATTATTACGGGGATAGCCTTTTCCTTAGCTTTACTTTCTCCTGCTCTATTGGTGCCGCGTTTGTATAATGCTAGCATGAGCATTATGTATCTCTATAGCGGTTTTTATGTAATGTTTTTGACTACGGCTTTCTTGGATATTGCTCCCCGTACAGCAGAGCCCTGGCTTTGGGCTGGCATGGGACGCATAGTGCGATCCTTTACCACTGCTTTAGTTATTTTACCTGCTAAACTAGTGATGAATGAATTTGGCATTTGGGGTGTTATTAGCGCTAATGCTGTGGCTACCATAGGGGTGCTGCTGTTATGTGCCTATGCTAATGAACAGCAGCGTACTCAGGAAAGGCTAAAGCTGGAAAAAGAAAATGCTTCTCGCTTAGCCATAATGAACGCAACTGCACAGGCAAAGCTGGCTCAGGCGGTGTCTACAGCGGTATCTGCAGTTAAGCAAGAGGCTATGCAGGCGGAGCAGCAGGCAGCTCAGCGCTTTAATACGGCGCAGGCTACAGCTACACAGGCTCTTTTAGAACTGGAGCAGGCTAGAAGCGCTTTGGAAAGCAGTCGTGAACAGCTGCAGGCGCTAGAGCAGGCCTATAAGGAAAGCCCAATCGTTCAAGCCTTTGCTAAAGCTCATGAGCTGACGCCTCGTGAAGAGGAAGTGCTGCAATTAATTTTAACTAAAGATGGCACTAACAAGGAGCTGGCCAAGGAGCTGATGATTTCTGAGCGTGTTTACCAAAGGTATTTGACAAGCATCTATGATAAGACTGGAACCAACTCGAAGGTAGGGCTGATTTTGCTCTATTATGGCGGTAAGAAAAAATAAGAGGATGCTTAGCATTGTCCCTTCTAATCAGTTCAAGAAAGATTTGGAATTATTTTTGTTTAGGACAGGAACACATTCTGACTTGTTTAGATGAATTTAACTTCTATAGGGGGCTGCGAAGGTGGCTGACTATAGAAGTTTTTGTTTGTGTAGTTACATTTGTTAAAGTTGTTTTTTTTGAATAATAAGGCTAAAACTTGTAAGTTGGCGGATTTACGACCCCCCTGGAAAGCTTTTAATTTGACAAGATATGTTTTACAATGTAGGAGTAGGCTATCTGAGTCCTGTTCAATACAGGCTTAGTCGTTTAGCTGCATAAAAAATAAGCGTAATATCCATTTGGAATATCACGCTGAAAAAGTCTAACTTTTTGGGGTCATATCAGCCGCGTAATGATACCCTTTTGCAAAGAGTGTCGTTTAATTGATGAATCGTGTTAATGTGGATGCCTAAAGCATCTTGAAGGAGGGTTTAAAATGAGGTTTCTGTCTAAGATTCGTGAAAGACAGTTCGCAAAAAAATGGGGAGGTGCCTATAACCTCTCAAGGGCGGTTTT
>SFRS01000292.1 GCA_004562175.1 bacterium
TGGCACACCAATGCCAAAGTGTGGCCTTGCCCCTTTTAGGCACAGGTAATAATCGTTTTCCCAAGGGGTTATCCTTGGCTTTAGCTAGGGAGGTCATCGAGAAGTATTTGCTGCAGCAGGAGGATTTGACGGTCTTTTTAGTTGTCTACGACAAGGAATCCTTCAAGCTGGTAGCAGAAAGCTATGATTTTATTGAGTCCTATTTGGAGGAGAATTTCCCAAGTGCTCCAATGAGGTTTGAGCGCTATCTGCGCTCTGAAAACCGCATGGAGGATATGGACCAAGAAGAAATGCTTTGCGAGTATTGTGAGGCCTTGCCAAAGGCTGATAAGCTGGACGAGGAAATAGTCGCTAGCAAATTGCCACCTTTAGCAAGCCATCCTGTGGCTTCTACTAAAGTTTTCTCGAAATGTAGCAGTACTTGGCCTGAGTTCGAGCTACCCCCTAAGCTGGACACCTTTTCAGATAGACTGTTTCAGCTCATCGATAAAAAGGGCTTGGAGGAGGTGGCGGTCTATAAAAAGGCCAATATGGATCGCAAGCATTTTTCCAAGCTGCGCAAGCGGGACTACACCCCTAAAAAGCCTACGGTTTTGGCGTTAGCTTTAGCATTGCACCTTAACGTGGATGAGACTATGGATTTGTTGAGCTATGCAGGGCTTGCTCTCGCTCCCAATGATAAACAGGATATGATTGTGAAGCTGTGCATTGAAAACGGCGTTTTTGATGTGCTGCGGGTCAACGAGCTTCTGTTTATGCACGATGTGGAAACATTGAACTACAGCTTGCCTGTGTAGCCGTTAAATGTCGCCTGAGCGGCGACCTTTTATCTCCTTTTTGCTGTTATAATTAAGCCAACAAATGAGATAATAAGCAAAAGGAGGCAAACAACATGCAAGCAAATGTTGAAGCAAAGGTAACTGAAATCGTCTTTATTATTGACCGCAGTGGTTCTATGTGTGGCTTGGAGCAGGACACCATCGGTGGCTATAACAGCTTTTTGGAAAAGCAGCGCCAGGGCGAGGGCAAAGCATTGATTTCCACAGTGCTGTTTGACCACGAAATGAAGGTGCTGCACGATCGGGTGGATATGGCCAAGGTTGAGCTTTTGACCCCGGCTGACTACCAGCCCCGCGGTTGCACTGCATTATTGGACGCAGTGGGTGGAGCCATTCACCACATGGGCAACGTGCACAAATACGCTCGCAAGGAGGATGTGCCTGAAAAAACCATTTTTGTCATCATTACCGACGGCTATGAAAATGCCAGCAAGCACTATACTTATAAAAGAGTACAGCAGATGATTGCACGCCAAAAGGAGCGTTATGGCTGGGAATTTGTCTTCTTGGGTGCCAATATGGATGCGGCCAAGGAGGCTGAGCGCTTTGGCATTAGTGCTGACCGCGCCATGAGCTACAAAAATGATAGTGTCGGCGTGTCTCTGAACTACGAAGTGTTAGGTGATGCCATGTGCTGCATGCGCAGAATGGCTATGGATGATACTATTCCTCCCACTAGCGCTGACGAAGCCTTTGCTAAAATGCGTCAACGTATTGATGATGATGTCAAAAAGCGCGGCAAATAATGCTGATTGCGGGAAGCTAGCATAGCAAGCGAACTAAATGAAAAAGCTGTAGTCTGAAATGCATTCGGACTACAGCTTTTTAATGCAATTTTAGTGAATTAGGTTTGGACTCTGCGAAGAATCTAGAAAAAGCTATTTCGTCTTCGGCAGCTTATAGGTGCGCAAGGCTTCTAAAAGTTCGGGACTGCCGGCGGGGAATTGGGCACACAGTTCATTGAGTGCGGCAAAATTCTTCAGCTCCACGCCCCATAAAAAGCAGTCGGCGTCATTGTAGGCAGCAACTACAAGAAACTTTTTCTCATCAACAGGAGTATTGCCCAAATCATCGGTCAGCATGATGTAGTCAGTGCCGAAATCCATGCCATAAACAGTAATATTTTCTTCAGGAGTGGTATCTTCCCAAAAGCCTAGTTTGTCAAAATCAGCAGCAGTAAGCATA
>SFRS01000293.1 GCA_004562175.1 bacterium
CCCGCTCTGTCCAAAGCCATAGCCAGCGGCACATAATCAGGGGATTGGCAGCTTTCGCCTACCATGGAAATCGGAGTTACGCTAATGCGTTTATTGATAATGGGCACACCCAGCTCAACCTCAATATCCTCACCGGTCTTCACCAGCTTCTCGGCCTTAGTGCAAATCTTATCGTAAATCTTTTGCGCACACACCTTCAGCTCCGGATGGCAGCAATCCCGCAGGCTAATGCCCATGGTAATGGTGCGCACATCCAGATTATTTTCGGTAATCATGCGCGTGGTCTCTAAAATATCCTGAACATTATACAGCATGGCGGCCTCCTATATGCGATGCATAGCGGCAAAAATTTCTTCGCTTTGCAGGCGGATTTCCACGCCAATTTCCTCGCCCAGCTTCACCATACCCTCACGAGCCTCGGCCAAGGTCACATAGGCCCCCTCCATGTCCGCAATGAGCACCATGTTGAAGAAGCCCTGCATAATATTTTGGTTAATATTGATAATATTGATATTCATATCTGCCAAAGCATTAGTCACCTTTGCGGTGATACCAACCTTGTCCTTGCCTACAATTGTTAAAACGACCTGCATCCTGAAGTCCCCCTTAAACATGTATTTTGCCTTAGTTAAGCGCTCCTTAAGCTTAAAATCCTAGAAAAGGTAGAAGGCTTAAGCAGCTTTTGCTATTTATTCTCTTGTTATGTATAAAAATACTTAACAATGCTATTGTATCATATATTTTGGTCGCTGTCTTGTATACATGCGCTCATTTTGGGAAACTTGATGATAAATTCCGTGCCCTGGCCCAGAGTGCTGTTCACCCGCACTGTGCCGCCGTGGAAGAGCACGCCGTGCTTCACAATGGAGAGGCCCAGGCCCGTCCCCTCAATGGACTTATGACGGCTGCGGTCCACCCGATAGAAGCGCTCGAAAACATGGGGCAGCTCCTCCGTGGCAATGCCCATGCCCGTGTCACTAACCTTAATCACATATTTATTTTCCGTCTCATTCATACTCAACAGCACCTGTCCACCCTCGCGGTTATACTTGATGCCATTGTCCACAAGATTGAAGAAAATTTCCTCCATTAAGGTAGCAATACCCAAAATATGACAGGGTCCCTGCAGGTTATTTTCCAGCTTCAGCTGTACCT
The DNA here is from genome assembly GCA_004562175.1 of bacterium. Classification (GTDB taxonomy): domain Bacteria; phylum Bacillota; class Negativicutes; order Acidaminococcales; family Acidaminococcaceae; genus Phascolarctobacterium_A. The sequence continues at coordinate 1,156 of SFRS01000293.1, forward strand.
TCATGCTGCGCGCCTTGTCCTGCAGGCGACGCACGGCGCTTTGGGCAATTTCCACAAGGGAAAACTCCTCAAGCATATCGTGATTGAGCTCATCCAGCTTGGACAGCTTCATAATATCGTCAATAAGCCCCAGCAAATTACGGGCCTCATCATAGATTTTTTGCAAAAAGCGGGGGCCGTCCTCCGGCTTCACCAAGCCACTGAGCATGATTTCCGAATAGCCCAGCACCGATTGCAGGGGCGTTTTCAGCTCGTGGGACACATTGGCCGAGAATTCCCGGCGCAGCTTTTCCGAGGCTGTGCGCTCGGTCACGTCCATAATGAGTAGCACGAAGCCCTTGTCCGCAATGCGGCTGCCGTTGAATTGGTAATAGGTGTTGCCCCTATTTATAACCATGCGACCCTTGCCGGAGAGCTCCATTTGCTGCAAGAGGCGCTTGATTTCGTCGCCGCCAACCAAATCCAGAATACTTTTGTTCAGGAGCTCCTGCTTCTCCTTGCCAAAGAATTTAACGGCACTCTTATTTAAGGAAGCCACAAACCATTGGGTATCCAAAAAGAGCATGCCCTCGTCCATATTATTAGTAACGGCCTTCAACTCCTGCTTCTTGCTCTTGTAGCGACGCATTTCCCGGTTCAGAGCTTCCTGCTGCTGGGCAAAACGCTCAACTATGGGGTGCAGCTCGGGATACACATCCTGCTGCACACTCACCTGCTCTAAATCCAAGGTCTCCAAAGGGCGCAAGGCCTTACGGGTAATACTGCGTGCCGCAACGAAGGTGCCCCCCAAAACGAAAAGCAACACCACCACAATATAGCCCGCTAAAAAATGAGCCTGCTGAAAAACAGCCTCATTGGTACGGGC
>SFRS01000294.1 GCA_004562175.1 bacterium
CGGCAAAGCCCTTGCTGTAGCCACGCTTTTCCATTTCCGGCACCAGCATTTTGGATTGCATAGCTGCGTCGGCGTTGGCAGAGCCGGACACGCCGCCCATCAAGAGGGACAGCAGCACGTTGACTTGTGCCAAGCCACCACTAAAGTGACCGGTGAGCACCTCGGTAAACTTCAACAGCTTTTCACTAATGCCGGCGAAGTTCATAATACTGCCAGCCATAATGAAGAAGGGAATGGCTAACAGCGGGAAGGATTGGCAGCTTCTGATAATACTCTGGAAGAGCAAATGCGTTGGGGAAGTAGTATCAATAAAGGTAAAATAGGAAGCAGCTGCACCAAAAAGGGCAAAAGCAATGGGTATTCCCGCAAAATAAAGCACGAAAACAATGAGGACAGGTAAATAAGCCATTATTCATTTACCTCCTTTTTACCGCAGAAATCTTCATAAACAAAAATGACGGAATAAATGGTCATCATAAAGAAAGAGATTACTACAGCAGCGGTAATGTAGGCAGAGGAAATGCCCATTACCGGTGTCAGCTTAGTATAGGATTTAGAAATGAAGACCACGGACAAATAGAACATATAGGCATTGAGCACTACCAAAATGATATCCATCAGAGTAGCAATGCTCCGCTTCAAGGTTTGGGGCAGCATATTAACAACAATATCCACGCCTACATGACCACGACGCTTGAAGCAAGCAATGGCACCGATGAAGACGGACCAAACGAAGCAGCCGGTGGCCACCTCCTCGGACCAAACCATGCCCATATTAAAGAAATAGCGACAGATGATGTTCAGAACAACCAAGGCGGTGGTAACAATTAAAAAGCCTGCCGCAATAAGCTCTTCTGCATTTTTTAAAACGAATTTCATCTTTTTCTGAGCCTCACGAATTATTAACAGATTATAAAAATATGGGTAAATACTGTAAAAGGGACTGCCGAAACAGTCCCTTTAAATCACAGCACCACTTGATTATTTTTTCAGGTTTTGGCGAATCTTCTCCAACTCAGCCTTCATAGCCTTGTAGGTGCCAGGTTTTACGCCCTCTTTAGCTTCCATGTTTTCATAGATAGGCAGAATAGCTTTATCGAATTTTGCATGGTCAACTTCGTTGAATTTAACGCCCTTGGATTCCAGTTCAGCTTTAACCTTGTTGTAGGAATCGCTGGAAATCTTCAGCATTTCGGGGCCGCCCTTTTTGAACTCTTCGATAACGATCTTGCGGTCAGCTTCAGGAATGCTGTTCAGCACTTTGGTGTTGATATAAACGCCGCAGGTGCCCAGCAGATGGCGGGTGAAGGCAACGTTCTTAACATGCTCATAGCATTTGGTGCCGATGTTGGTGAACTCGGAGCCCTCCAAGCCGTCAACAACCTTTTGAGATACTGCGGGCAGAGTCTCGGACCAGGGCAGAGCAGTTGCGGTTGCGCCCATGTAGTTGATGGTGTCAACATAAACCTTGGATTTCGGAGTACGCAGCTTCATGCCCTTCAAATCCTCAGGAGTCTTGATAACCTTGTTAGTCATAACATTGCGGAAACCGAATACATAATCCAGAGCCAGAACGGTAATGTTCTTCTTCTCAGCGTCAGCCTTCATCTTAGCCAACATCTCGCTGTTGCACAGTACTTCGTATTCCTCGAAGCTTTGGAACATCATGGGGCCAGCAAACACCTTGAATTCAGGAACATAGTCGCCCAAATAAGAAGGATCTTCTACGGAAATAAAGTTGGCGCCTTGAGCAACCTGCTCCAAACCATCCTTATAGGTAGCTAATTGGCCTTGGCCAAAGCATTGGATTTCTACACGACCTTGGGTCTTTTCCTTAATACGGCCTGCAACCAGCTCCATGGATTTATAAAGCTGTTCATCGGGGGAGAAAACGTGGCTCAATTTCAGCACGATTTTCTTATCAGCAGCTGCTTTTTTGTCGTCCTTTTTGTCGCCGCCGCAACCGGTCAGCACCAGCATCATAACTGCCATCATCAATAAAGCAATTATC
>SFRS01000295.1 GCA_004562175.1 bacterium
CTTGGTGTCTTCTTCAGCAAGATTGGAACGATCCTTGTCAGTCATATTTTTATTTTCGCCATGAATCTCTTGAACGTTTTGCAGACGACCGGTATAGGTCCAGTCTTCATTGATTTGACCTTTTACGAACAGACGAGTACGCAGTTTGGAAACGGATTTAGCGTCTTCGGTATCACGATAGTGAGCACGGATTTGGCCAGTAATCTTTACATTGTCAGCCTTCTTTTCCAGGTTAGCTACGCGAACGCCCAGGTTATCCAGCTCGTCAGCAAATTCAGCAGCCAGTTTGTCGCAGTTAGCGCCTTTAGCCATAGCTTTTGCTACGATTTGAGCCATTTCATAACGGGTCATCAGTTTGTCGCCGCCGAAAGTAGCGTCGCCATAACCTTCGATCCTTCGATAACGCCAGCAGCTGCCAATTTGGAGATGCTGTCATATGCCCAGTGGCCAGCCGGAACGTCGGAGAACGGGTTAGCAGCGTAAGCGGAAGCGGTTACGCCCAAAGCCATTGCCATTGCGAGTACTAAGGATTTTTTCATTACAATTTCCTCCTCTTCAATGAGAGATTTTTATTTATTACAAAATCTCCTTGCAGAGGCTCGCACTCCACAGCCCGGTAAGAGTTGCCTTGTTTCCTCTACCATGTGGGTTACTACCTTTGCCTCAGAAATTTTATAATAGCGGGGTGTAGAGCAGTCCTGCGTGCGCCTGCCTATTGCGCAACCTATTAGAACTACTATGGCTATTGTATACTATATTCTTCCTCTCGTCAAGGGATTTATCAGAAAACTTCTCTAAAACTTATCAAATTTAACAGTTTTTCTTATATCAAAGCCTCTATAAGGCAAAACCATGCCGAAGTTCGTCCAGCATGGTTGCCTGTTTCATTGTGCCAATTTGTACTTGAATAGATTGAGGTTATGCATTTACTCGGTGCTCAATTCGTGAAAGCGCAGGAAGCGAACGGCGCTACCACGTCCCCATCCGTGCGAAATTGAGAAGCACCCTTCAGAATAATTTTGTTAGCGATTATCAGGCCCTTGATGTTGCAGCCGCTGCCAATGGTCACCGTGGCATATAGTGATATTGCCCTTTTGGCTGTACATGACGAGCCTGTCAGGAAAAGTCGCGCCAGCGCCAACCTCGATGCCCGACTTGTTGATAAAAACCGTGTCGCCTACATAGCGACCATTGCTTTTGAAAACAAAGCTTTTGTCCAAATCAAGATAGGTGAAATGCTTGGTCAAGCCCTCATTGAGTGCCGTATCCGCCGTGATGTCGCTGGCGGCCTTGTTGTAGAAAAACCTTACTACCGGAAGCCTTACTTCTTCTGTGCTTGCTTGTTTATATACCGCTTCCGAGGGCAGATATTCCAGTCCCGTGGCCGACTTGCTCACCAAGGCATATTGCCCGGCCAAAAGCCTTTGGGGCTCTGCAAAAGCCAAGGTCAGCTGGCATAGTCGCTGTACTGCGCTACTTTCATTGGCGACTGTGCTCTTGACCTCGAAAAACTTGATGAGTCCATCCGTTGACTTTTCCACCTTGGCGTTGACGTTTACACTCGCATGCCCGGGCTCCAGCTCTCCTGTAAAGAGCTCATATGTTCCCGGTGCCAAATCCCTATCCTTGAGGGACATGAAATAGGAATTATTTACGCGCCGCAGCTGCTGACCCAAAATTCTGCTTTGGACCTTGTCCAGCTCTTGGCGACTCCAAAGCAGCGCCAGCTGCGCCAAAAGCGCCAGCACCAGCGCCACCAAAAGTACATAAATACTGATGCTGCCCCGTTCAGCTCGCTTCATCAATAATCTCTCCATTATAACAGTACAGGATTTGCTCGCAGTGGCGCTGCAGTCCTTGGGAGCTTGTGAGAGTAAAGCTGATGCACAGGCTGGTGTCAGAAAGCTTGGTCACCTGCCAATCGCTGACGGCCACGTCGGCCATGAACAGGGGATTGGTGCCCTTGCCATTGCCCGTGGTTGTTTGCAGATAAAGCCCACCGCTACGACAGTACAGCAACAGCTTTTTGTTGCCCAAAATCGTATCCAGCTCCACATCCTGGGTGCTCTTGATGCGAATGGCAGTGGCGTTGTAGCTCACATGTCTTTCCAAAAGCCCTTGCATATAACCACTGGCCTGCTGCAGCGCCAGCTCTCCCTGCAGTCGCTGCCAGCTGAGCGCCGTGCGTCCTAGCCCAGTGCACACCAGCCCCGCCAGCACCGCCCCCGCCGCCAAGCTCAAGACGTACTCCATGAGCAAAAAGCCCTTTTGCTCACGCAGCGCCTTCCACATGAGCGCAATTATCCTTTGCTTTATAACTACACCCAAACAGCGAACACTTTCTTTTTGCTCACGGCCTGCTCTCCACAAGTGTGCAAAGCGTCTTGCCGCCCTCGGCGACAACCGCGCGCACCTCCACATAGCCATAGCCATTTTGCTCTCCTTCCTGCAACTCCACGCGATACTTTTTCTCTGCCTCCAAGCCTGCGGCGCCCCTTTGGGCCGCCTGCCACCCCTCCTCCAGCTGCAAGGCCCGCTGCTGCACGGCCAAGCAAGCAGCGAAGCCTTGGGCAGCAGCGGCCAGCAGCACGCAGCCAAAGCCCAAGCAGAGCAGCTCGTACACCAAAAAGAAGCCCCTACTGCGTTTCATAAGCTAGCACCCTTCCCGTCACCGGCTGTACATCCACCTGATAAGCAAAGCCAGCCAGCTCCCTGTGGCGCAGGCGATAAAAGCCGCTGGTGGAGGGCGCGCCGCTTTGGCTGAAGGCCAGGCGCGCCAGCACCGCGTCAAAATACACCCCTGCGCAGGCGTAATCCGCAAAGCGCACGGAGCTGGTGGCGATGCCCTTGGTGG
>SFRS01000296.1 GCA_004562175.1 bacterium
CCGCAGCCCTGTGCGCCTCCGGCGCCAGCTTCAAGGTCACATCCACATAAACCACCGTGCCTTGGCCAGCCTCGCTTTGCACATCGATTTTGCCACCCAAAAGCTCCACAATATTCTTGGTAATGGTCAACCCAAGGCCCGTGCCCTGAATGCCACTGGTAGTCGTATCACGCTCTCTGGCAAAGGGCTCAAAGAGCCTTTGCATGAACTCCTTACTCATGCCGATACCATTGTCGCTAATGCGGAAGCTAAACTGGGCTTGTCCCTCCAAAGCCGGTCCCTTTTGCTCCGCCCTGAGGCTCACAATGCCACCGGCATCGGTATACTTAATGGAGTTGCTGAGACAATTTAATAACACGCGCTGCAAGAGCACCCTGTCACACAAAACCTGGCTCGCGCCAATTCTGCTGGCATCCAGCAAGAATTGCAGCTGCTTTTCCTTGGCCGCCGGCTGCACCATTTCGTGAATATTCTTCAGCAGCTCCGCCAAATCACAGCGCTCCTCATGCACCTTCAGCTTGCCATTTTCAATGCTGCTCATGTCGAGCACATCATTAACTAAGGACAAAAGACTCTTGCCCGAAAGAAGAATCTTGTCCAAATACCTTTTGGTAGTTGGATTAATGGCCTGCTCCTCTGCCAGCTTGGCAAAGCCCATAATGGCATTCATGGGCGTGCGAATATCGTGGGAAACACTGTTGAGGAACACGGTCTTGGCCCTGTTACTAGCCTCCGCCTGCTCCAGCGCACGACTCAAGAGCTCCTGCTGCTCCTGAAGCAGCTCATTCTTCTTGCTGATCAGCTCCATATTCTTTTGGCGCTGATAGAGCAGCACCAACAAAAATAGGATGCCCGCCAGCACGAACACGATGGTGCCCACAGCCCAAGGGTCGTTCAGAATCTCATCCACAAGGGATGGCTTTGCATGCACCATGGCGTTGTCCGCCATGAGCTGGCCCACATAATTGGACTTGACGCTTTCCACAGCTTTATTCAAGATGGAGGCCAATTGATAGCTTTCATCGTCCTTGATACCCAGGCAATAGTCAAGCTGGACGAAAGGCACAATGGCCATCATCAGGCTTTGGCTGGCATCAGCTGCCACCGCATCCTGGGCTTGAAAGGCATACATATAGGTGGCATCATATTTGCCCTTGAGCACGCCGTCGAGGCAGTCAGCAAAGGAATCCAGATACACAATCTCCGCCTTGTCCGGCAAGAAACTAGATGCCTGTTCATAAGCATAAGCAGATTTTACAAAGGCGATACGACGAGGCACCTTGTCATTGCTGCGCAGCTTGACCAAAAACAAAGTGCTGCTCAACAAAGGCTCCGATAAATTATACCCCAAACGCTCGGCCTGATAGTTGTTTTCAGGCATATCCAGCACAATATCTGCCTGCCGCTTTTCCAAGGCCTCCAAGTATTCCCTGCGCGTTTTGACAGGTAGATATTGATAGCGCAGGCCACTGCGGCGAGCCACCTCTTGCATTATTTGGGGAAACACGCCCTTGTACTCGCCCTGTTCATAATAAGAGTAGGGCTTGCGGTCCGGGTTAACCAAAACCTTAAATTCTCTGGCGCTCGCGTTGCTCAATTCCCTGTACGCATATTCATCGTGGGTCAAGGGCAGGATCTTACCTCTACGAGGCGTGTAATATTTAGAAAACAGGTCCTGACGCCACATGGGATTCACATAATCCATTTTATAAATGGCTTGATTCACCTGAGCCAAAAGGGCTTCATTCCCCTTTTTTACTACAGCGTACACATATTCCGAATCATACTGGTCTAAAATGCGCTCTTTTACCATGGAACGCATGCTGCTGGCCAAAATGGCATCTATTTCCTTGCTTTCCCGCAAGGCCCGCATCTGTTCGTCCATGGTGTTATAATAATGAATTTCGTAGCCAAAGCCCTTTTCCTTGGCAAAGCTGGCAAAATTCATGTTGATAACGCTATCCTTGACCACGCCAATCCTCATGCCATGGTAGGTGCTAT
>SFRS01000297.1 GCA_004562175.1 bacterium
GGAGTACGCCCACCAGGTACGCCAAGTGATGGCTGCACATCCCTATGTCACCATGACGCGTTTGGACTGGTTTGAAGAAAGCAACGCTGTGAAGCTCACTGTGGACAACGACAAGCTCCTGCAGCTGGGTCTGACTCGCCAAGCTGTGGCCACCGCGCTGCAGGCCCAGGTCAGCGGCTACACCGTGGCCGGTTATTTGGATGGAGACCAAGAGATTGGTATCGTCTTCCGTCTAGACCCTGCTGAGCGCGCCACTATTTCCCAATTAGAGACCATCTCCATTCCCACCAGTCGTGGCGCAGTTCCTTTGGCGCAAGTGGCGCGGGTGGAATATACCAACGAGGATAATATGATTTGGCGTCGCAATCTGCGCCCCACCATCACCGTCAACGGTGGCCTGACAGAAGGCGTCACCGGCAATGATGTAACCCAAGAAATATACCGGCATGAGCATCGAGATTGGTGGCTCTCTGGAGGATAGTAAAAAGACCTTCAATTACCTTATGAAGCCTGTCCCCATTATGCTACTGCTCATCATGATTCTCATTATGGTGCAGCTGCAGGATGTACGCAAGCTTTTGGTCATCATGCTCACGGCTCCCATGGGGATTATCGGTGTCATCTTTGGTCTCTTACTATTCAACTCCACCCTCGGCTTCATGGCCGAGCTGGGCATCCTCGCCCTCACCGGTACCATCATCCGTAATAGTATGGTTATCGTGGACCAAATCCAGCAGCACCTAGACGGCGGCATGCCTCTGCGCGAGGCCATCGTTGAATCGGCCATCGTCCGCTTCAGGCCCATCATGCTGGCCGCCTTCACCACCATCCTAGGCCTCATACCCATGTTCGCCAGCCAATTTTGGAACGCCATGGCTGTCGCCATCGCCTGTGGCCTCACCGGCGCCACCTTGCTAACACTGATAGTTCTCCCTGTACTCTACGCTATAGTTTTTCGCTTAGAAGAAAATAATTAATCGAATTTAGGCATATGGCACATCCTGTTCGCGGTGATTTTCTCAAGCGAGCAGGATGTTGCTATATTACGAATTACTAACAAAAAAGTATGATTTAGGCGTGTGTGAGAAATCCTATAGGTAATTGAGTAATATGGCAATAGACAGTGAGCTGTGATTTTTAGCAAATGAGTGGCTTGGTACAATGGCCTCAAGGGTTCGAAAAACTATATTCTTCTGCGAGACAAATAGTACCCCGCAGAGGCCAATTGAACCCCACGAAATTTGCGTCTAGCTAACAAGAGGACTGCTTTCTATACGACCTCGGCAGCCTGCGCGACAGTTGCACAATAACAATTTCGAAAAATCACCGCGAGCTGGATATTGCCATATTACGAATTACTAACAAAATTACTAACAAAATCACCCTGTAAGTGACTAACAAATCACTCACAGGGTGTTCTTCTTTCTCTACCTATTCTTTTATACTCTGCAACGCGAGCTTATCAACCTTGCCGCTCTCATTCCTCGGCAAATGCTCCAAAAAAATAAATTGCTTTGGCAGCTCATAATCCTCCAAACTCTCGCGCAGCACCTTCACCAGCTCCTGCTTCGTAAAGCTCATAGACGCCGCCACAAAAGCCACCAGCACATCCGCGTCCCCAACATGACGACTAAGCACCGCCGCCTCCACAATCCCCGGCACATCCGTCAACGCCGTCGCCACCTTCACCGAGCTCACCTTGCGCCCATTCACATTGCAAATATCATCCGTGCGCCCTAAAAAATGCAGCAAGCCTTGCTCGTCCACATAGCCCCTATCCTTCAAAGAAAAGGGCATGCCAATCTCCTCCACATGGTAGGGCGTATCAACGAAAATCTCCTCATCGCAAATTTCAATGCCCACTCCCGCAAAGGGCCTCCCGATTACCGTGCGGTCCTCGGTCATATCCTTGTCCTTAATATAAGTAATATAATTTAACTCGCTAGCCCCATAATAAAGAGTAATTTCCGTATTTGGAAAAGCCTTGAGCAGCTTGTCCGCCTCCTGGCGTCCCATGGTCTGGGAGCCGCTGATAATATAGCGAATACGCTCATTAGCTTCGCTCATGAACTTGGGCAAAAGCATCAGCTTGGAGGGAATCAAATACAAAGTATTGACATCATACTGATGCATGAGCTGGAGCCAGTGCCGCGGACGAAACTTTTCCGTCACAACCAGCGTACCACCCGCCGCCAACACACCCATATAAATATTCAGGTTCCCCGTAAAAGCAAGGCTTCCCTGGCAAAAAATCACTGTCTCATCATCCACTCCAAAAACACGGTTCTGCTCCGGAAAAAA
>SFRS01000298.1 GCA_004562175.1 bacterium
GCACCCAAGGGTATTAGCACGACCAACACGTTCTCACTGCGCTACGCTTGTGATAACGTGGGTCTTTGCGTTGGGGAGCCTCTCCTGCTAATTTCATTTAGTATTTGAGGAACTTATGAAAATCGACATTTTTGGTTTAACAATAGAAGAATTGACGGAAGTGGTGGCGAGCAAGGGCCTGAAAAAGTTCCGCGCCAAGCAAATCTTCCAGTGGCTCTACCAAAAGTCCGTCTTTGACTTTAGCGCCATGCACAATTTGAGCAAGGCCGATATCGCCCTATTGGAGGAGCACTTCACCGTGCTGCCTCGGCAAATCACCATCCTGCGGGAGCAAAACTCCAGCGATGGCATGACCAGCAAGCTGCTTTTAGGCTTGCCCGACGGCAACAGCGTGGAAACAGTGCTCATGCACCATGATTACGGCTACAGCGTGTGCGTTTCCAGCCAGGTGGGCTGCGATATGCACTGCGCCTTTTGCGCCAGCGGCCTGAAGGGAGCGGTGCGCAATTTGACGGCGCCGGAGATTATTGCCCAGGTGTACCTGTTCAACGAGCGCCTGCGCCAAAGGAATGGACAAGCTTCTTTAAAAGAAGCACAGCAGACCCAGCAAGCAGCTCTCAATAAGCAGAACAAGCAGGACAAGCAAAGCAAGCCGGACATGGTCTCCCGAGTGGTGGTCATGGGCAGTGGCGAGCCCATGCTGAATTTTGACGCGGTGCTGGGAGCACTGGACTTCCTCCACCGGGAGGATACCTGCTTTATGAGCTATCGCAATATGACCATCTCCACCTGCGGCATCATCCCGGGCATCAAACGCTTGGAGGAGCAGGGCAAGCCCATTAACCTAGCCGTGTCCCTTCATGCAGTACGCAGCGATTTGCGCACCAGCCTTATGCCCGTCAACAAGGGCTTTCCCTTTGTGGATGTTATTGCCGCCGCCGAGGCCTACAGCCAGGCCGGTGGCCGTCAGGTGACCTATGAATATATTTTATTAAAGGATAAAAATGATAGCGTGCAGGACGCAGAGCTTTTGAGCAATTATCTGCGCTACAAGCACGCCAGCGTCAATTTAATTCCGGCCAATCCTGTGCCGGAGCAGGGCTTTGAGCGCCCCAGCAAGGGGGCCATCGAACGCTTTGTAAAGGTGCTGGCCAAAAACAGGATTAACGCCACCGTGCGTAAGGAAATGGGCAAGGATATTGACGCGGCCTGTGGACAGCTGCGGGCCAAATTTGCCAAGGAACAGGAGCAAAAATAATGCAGGTAGTCAGTAGGACCCATGTGGGCCTGGTCAGAGAGAATAATGAGGATGCTCTGCTGGTGCGGGAGCCCTATCTTTTCGCTGTAGCGGATGGGATGGGGGGCTATGCGGCCGGTGAAATCGCCAGTCGCGCCATTATTAAGGCCTTTGAGGCCGCCACCCACAGTCTGCGCCACGAGCAGGGAGAACAGAATATTCGCAAGGTGTTGACGGAGGCCTTCGACAAGGCCAACACCCATGTGTTCAAAATGGCCGTCAGCAACGACAAATACACCGGCATGGGTACCACCATGACTGCTCTGTACTTGCCGGGGGATGGCACGGCCTATTGCTGCCATGTGGGTGACAGCAGGCTGTACACCTATCGGGAGGGTAATCTGGTGCAGGTCACCCGGGACCACACCTATGTGGCGGATTTGCAGGCCAACGGTGAAATCACCGAGGAGGAGGCCTTTATCCACCCCCAACGCCACATCCTCATGAAGGCCTTGGGTGTGGAGGAAAGGGTGCGCTCCGATAGTCTGCATTTTAAGCTGGTGCCCAACGACCGTTTGCTGCTCTGCAGTGATGGCCTCAGCGACATGCTGCGGGATCAGGAAATACTGGACATCATGGGTGGCGCAGATTTAGAAAAGGTGGCCGACGAGCTGTTGGAGCGCAGGGTCGGGACAATGTATCCTTTATCATCATCGACATGGCTGAAAAGGCCGCAGCAAGGGAGGCAGGCTTGCATGGATAAAAAGGGCAATACCATACTGAACGGACGCTACAAAATCATCCGTCCCGTGGGCTACGGCGGCATGGCCGAGGTCTTTTTGGCCCATGATGAGCTTTTGGACCGTAATGTGGCTATCAAAATGCTGCGGGACCAGTTCCTCAGCGACAAGGAGCTTTTGGAGCAGTTCCAGCGGGAGGCCAAGTCGGCGGCCCGGCTGGTGCATCCTTATATTATCAATATTTACGATGTTGTCAGCGAGGGCAGCAATCAATATATCGTCATGGAATATGTGGACGGCGTTACCCTGAAGGAGTACATGCAGGAGCACAAGCTGAGCCTGAACGCAGTGCTGGAAATCGGCGTGCGCTTGGCGGATGCATTGCAGCATGCCCACAGCCACAGGATTATTCACTGCGATATTAAGCCCCAAAATATCTTGCTGGATAAAAACATGAATCCCAAGATTGCGGATTTTGGCATTGCCAAGATGGTTACTAACCAAACCATGGTCTATTCCAAGGCGGTAATGGGCTCCGTCCATTATATTTCTCCGGAGCAGGCCAGCGGCGGCAAGATTACCGCCTGCAGCGATGTGTATTCCCTGGGCATTGTGCTTTTTGAAATGCTCACGGGGCAGGTGCCCTATGTGGGCACCACGGCGGTGGCGGTGGCCATGATGCATGTGGAAAAGCCCGTACCTCGTTTGGCTGATTACATGGAAAATGTGCCCGAGGGCTTGCAGGAGATTATGGACCGGGCCTTGGCCAAGCGCTGTGAGGACCGCTACGAAAATGCGGGCCAGCTGCGCAGGGATTTGCTGAATTTAAAAATGAAGCTTTTCCCCTTTAGCAACGAGGATTATACCCAGGAGCTGGGGCATGTGCAGGGTGCTGTGCTCACTAGCAGCGATGTGGAGGGAGCAACGGTAATCATGCAGCCTGTGCGGCGGCAGCAAACCCCGGCGGAGGAGCTGGAGGCAACCATGGCCCTGCCCGATAGGCTTAGGGAGACCGTGCTGCAGGAACAGGAGCAGGAGGAGGCACAACAGTCCCTCCTTGAGCCCACCAAGCAGGATGATGAGATAAAGGAAGGCGAGCAAGGGGATATGAAGAAAAAGAAATTAAATTATACCAAGCTTTTAATTTATATAACGGCCTGTGTGGTGGCCATTTCCGTGGTGGCCCATTTCCTGTTCAATCGTAATCTGGCAGAAATCGCTGTGCCCGATGTGAAGAATATGACCGTGGTGGAGGCCCAAAAGCTGCTGGAGGAAAAGGAATTTAAGGTGGAGCTGGAGGAAAAATACGGCGACCCTGCTCAATTCAAGCCCGGTACGGTTATGGAGCAGTCCCCCAAGGCCGGCGAAAAGCGCAAGCAGCGCAGTCTGATTATCCTCACCATTTGCAAGGGTGCGGAGCTAAAGGGCGTGCCCGAGGTAGTGGGTATGTCCCTGTCCAAGGCGGAAAATACCCTGCTCAATGCTGGCTTTAAGGTGGGCAAGCTGACC
>SFRS01000299.1 GCA_004562175.1 bacterium
GTAACCTATGGTCCCCATGCTCCCTATACCTGTCCCGTGCCTTATTTGGAAAAGGTTATCAAGGCTGCGGCAGACCACAAGGCGGAAATTCAAATGCACCTGTGCGAAACCAAATTTGAGGTTGATAGCTATGTAAAGGAGCAGGGCATTACGCCTGTTGCCATGATGGATAAGCTGGGCATGTTTGAGTTGGGAACTATTGCTGCTCATGCAGTGCACCTGACCGATGCAGATATGGATATTATGGCTGCTAAAAAAGTGCGCGTAGCCCATAATCCCCAAAGCAATCTGAAGCTGGCCAGTGGTATTGCCCCGGTACAGAAGATGCTGGCCAAGGGCATTTGCGTAGGTCTGGGCACCGATGGTGCTTCCAGCAATAATAATCTGGACATACTGGAGGAATGCCGGGCTGTGGCCATGCTGCATAAGGCTACCACCTTTGATCCGCTGGTAGTACCGGCGGCTAAGGCCTGGGATATGGCTACCGTGGATGGTGCTAAGGTCTTGGGCTTTGCTAATTTGGGCAAGCTGGAGGTTGGCCAATTAGCTGATGTGGTGCTTTGGGACACTCACAAGCCCTATTGGTACCCCCGTCACAACAAGCTTTCCCAGCTGGTTTATGCAGCCAACAGCAGTGATGCCGACACCGTTATTATCAACGGTAAAAAGGTGCTGGAGGGTGGCAAGCTTTTAACCTTTGACGAAGAAAAGATTTATGCCGAGGCACAGGCTTGTGCTGAGCGCTTAGTGAAGAAATAAGCTTCTATTGTGTAGGAAGTATTGCAGGAGGAGAATTATGGCAAAAATCCTTAGTAAAGAACTCATCGCTCCCCAGGTTTATGAAATGGTGGTGGATGCGCCGCTGGTAGCTCACAAATGCAAGCCCGGCCAATTCGTTATCGTGCGCACGGACGAGTTTAGCGAGCGCGTGCCCCTGACCATTGCCGATTTCAATCGCGAGGCAGGCACCATTACCTTGATTATTCAAGCCATTGGCAACAGCACCCATCATCTGTGCGAAGCACTGAATGTGGGCGACGATATTTTGGACGTGGTTGGTCCCCTGGGTCGTCCCTCCGAAATGGAAAAATTTGGCACCGTGGTTGTTGTGGGCGGCGGCATTGGCGTAGCTCCCGTGTATCCAATCGCTCGCGCTTACCATGAGCTGGGCAACAAGGTTATATCCATTATCGGTGCTCGCGACAAGGATTTGATCATTTGGCAGGACAAAATGGCTGCCATCAGCGACGAGGTAATCATTACTACAGATAATGGCTCCGCCGGTCATAAGGGCTTTGTCACCGACCCGCTGAAGAAGATGCTGGAGGAAGGCACCAAGATTGATTACGTGCTGGCCATCGGGCCTGTCATCATGATGAAGAATGTGGCTGCTACCACCAAGCCCTTTGGCGTGAAGACCATTGCCAGCTTGAACACCATTATGGTGGACGGCACCGGCATGTGCGGTGGCTGCCGCGTCATGGTGGGCGGCGAGAACAAGTTCGCCTGCGTGGATGGTCCCGAATTCGATGCTCATGAGGTGGACTTTGCTAACCTGATGATGCGTCAAAGAATGTATCATGACCAGGAGGTCCTGGAATATAGCTGCGGAGGTCATTGCAAATGCGTGGAGGAATGAGAAACCCGATGCGTCCCAAGCCCCGCTGCGTAGGCAGCTGCCCTGTAAATATTGAAATTCCCAAGTTCATCCATGAGGTAGCTCAGGAGAACTTTGCTGAAGCATACAAGATTTTGAAGCGCAAGAGCGCTCTTCCTGCGGTCTGCGGTCGTGTCTGCCCCCAAGAAAACCAATGCGAGGGCAAGTGCATTTTGGGCATCAAGGGTGAGCCTGTGGCCATTGGTCGCTTGGAGCGCTTTGTGGCCGATTATGCACGCCAAAACGGCTTGGACAACGATGTGGAAGCTCCCGCAGAGCGCAAGGGCAAGAAGGTTGCCATTGTGGGCAGTGGCCCCAGCGGTCTAACCTGCGCCGGTGATTTGGCTAAAATGGGCTATGATGTAACCATGTACGAGGCACTCCATGCGGCTGGCGGCGTGCTCATGTATGGCATTCCCCAATTCCGTCTGCCCAAGGAAATTGTGCAGCACGAGATTGCCGGCCTCAAGAAGCTGGGCGTAAACATCGTGGTGAACGCTGTTATTGGTCGCACCTTTACCATCAAGGAGCTCATGGAAGAGGAAGGCTTCAGCGCTGTTTATGTTGGTACCGGCGCTGGACTGCCCCACTTCATGCATATTGATGGTGAAAACCTGAACGGTGTATATTCCGCTAACGAGTTCCTCACTCGTGTCAACCTGATGAAGGCTTATCAATTTCCCAATGTAGCAACTCCTGTTTACGTTGGCAAGAGTGCTGCTATCGTGGGCGCAGGCAACGTGGCTATGGATGCTGCCCGCACTGCGAAGCGCTTGGGCGCTGAGCATGTGTATATCGTATATCGCCGTGGCGAGGACGAGATGCCGGCTCGTAAGGAAGAAATCGGCCATGCTAAGGAGGAAGGCATTGAGCTGCGCCTTTTGAATAACCCTGTAGCCATCTTGGGCAACGACAAGGGCTGGGTAAGTGGCCTGAAGTGCGTGAAGATGGAGCTGGGCGAGGCGGACGCTAGCGGACGCCGTAGCCCTGTGGCTATTCCTGGCAGTGAGTACGTTTTAGACGTAGATATGGTGGTTATGGCCATCGGTCAAGGTCCTAACCCCCTCATTAAAGACACCACTCCTGATTTGGAGGTTAATAAGCGCGGTAATATTGTTGCCGATGAAACTGGTGCCACCTCCATCCCCGGCGTGTTCGCTGGTGGCGATATCGTGACTGGCGCAGCCACTGTTATCAGCGCCATGGGCGCTGGCAAGAAGGCTGCTGCTGCCATCGATGCATATCTGCAAAGTAAATAATTACATAGCTTGATAACTTCGTTCCCGCGTATGGCTTGTGACTGTGCGCGGGAGCTTTTTTAATGGTCAAATGGATCACTTTACCTGGAAACATGGTCATGAGCAAAATTTTGCAGAAAATAAACACACAAAGGTTTGCATATGCTATAATAAGAGTAAACTAGGAATTGAGAGGCTTGCTAATGTATACGAAGCCTGCTATAGATTGATCAGGATTAAACGGAGGTAGTGGCTGTGAAATTAATTCATTTATCGGATTTGCATTTGGGCATCAAGCTGCACAAAAAGGATTTAGAGGATGACCAAAGACTGATTCTGCAGGAGATTGTCAATAATATTATCAAGGAGGCACCGGACGCGGTTATCATTG
>SFRS01000300.1 GCA_004562175.1 bacterium
GACTTTGGCATGCTCATTGCCGAGGGCACTCCCGCCGAAATCCAGAACAATAATCGCGTAATTGAGGCATATCTGGGGGTGGATGAGGATGCTTAAGGTTAATGATTTAGTAGTTTCCTATGGCGGCATCGAAGCCCTGAAGGGTATTTCCCTGGAGGTGCCGGATGGCAAGATTGTAACATTGATTGGCGCCAACGGTGCTGGCAAAAGCACCCTGCTGCGCAGCATTATCGGCCTGGTGAAGCCCGATAGCGGCTCTGTGACATATGCTGACAAGCAGCTCATCGGCCTGAATTCTCAGCAGATTGTAGAAAACGGCATTACCTTGGTTCCTGAGGGGCGTCGCGTGTTCCCCAATCTGACGGTTTTGGAGAATTTGCAAATCGGTGCCTACCTGCGCAAAGACAAAGATGGCATCGAGAAGGATATTCGCTGGATTTATGATTTATTCCCCCGCTTAGAGGAACGCAGCTGGCAAATGGCCGGTACCTTGAGCGGTGGCGAGCAGCAGATGCTGGCCGTAGGCCGCGCTCTCATGAGTCGTCCTAAGGTGCTGATGATGGACGAGCCTTCCTTGGGCTTGGCGCCCTTGATTATCAAGGATATCTTTAAGATTATCCAAGAGATTAATCGTCAGGGCATGACCATTCTTTTGATCGAGCAGAACGCCAATATGGCGCTGAAGGTAGCGGATATTGCCTATGTTTTGGAGACCGGACGCATTACTATGACCGGTAGCGGTCGCGAGCTCTTGGAGAATCCGGAGATTAAAGCAGCATATTTGGGCAAAAAGAAATAAGACAGTCCATAAGGCACCATCTACTTCGTTGCGGCTCCTAGGAGTATTTCCGATACGCCGTCGTCGCCACGCCTCGTATCTGGTACCTTCTGAACTGTCTTTAGAAAGTAGAGTAATTTAGTCAACCAGCTAGCAATAGTTGGTTGACTATTCTTTTTATAATGGATATAATTATAGGGTGAATTAGCTTTATGCATGTTATACGACGAGAGCATTGGAGGCAATCCTGTGATTAAGATAGAGAATTTGAAGCATTATTATACGGACAGCGATGGCAACGAGGTGAAGGCCCTTGATGGTATTGATTTGACCATCGAGCAGGGCGAATTTGTGGCTATCATCGGTGCCAACGGCAGTGGCAAGTCCACCTTGGCACGGCACTTGAACTGCTTGCTTTTGCCTACGGAGGGCAGAGTGGAGGTCAGCGGCCTCGATACAAGAGAAGAACAAAACATGTGGGATATTCGCCAGCAGGTGGGTATGGTTTTCCAAAACCCGGATAACCAAATCGTAGCTGCAGTGGTGGAGGAGGATGTGGCCTTCGGTCCCGAAAACATCGGCGTACCGGGGCCCGAAATCGCTCCTCGCGTGGCTAAAGCTTTGGCAGCTGTGGGTATGACCGAATACGCCAAGCACGCGCCACATCGCCTCAGCGGCGGCCAAAAGCAGCGTGTGGCCATTGCTGGTATCATGGCCTTGGAGCCCAAATGCATCGTTTTAGACGAGCCTACGGCCATGCTGGACCCCCAAGGACGTAAGGAAATCGTCAGCACTGTGCAAAAGCTGAACAAAGAGAAAAATATTACCATTGTCTATATTACCCATTACATGGTGGAGGCTCTGGCTGCGGACAGAGTGGTGGTCATGGAGAAGGGACACATCCGCTTCATGGGTACCCCGCGTGAGGTGTTCAGTCGCGTGGATGAGCTGGAGGCCTTGGGCCTGGAGGCGCCTTTGGCGGCTAAGGTAGCCAGCGAGCTGCGCAAGAGCGGCGTGAAGCTGCCGAGTGGGATTATTACGGATGAGGAGCTGGCTGTTTCTGTAGCCATCGAAAAGGGTGAGATTGTGGCCATCATCGGTCACACCGGCAGTGGCAAATCCACCTTGGTGCAGCACCTGAACGGCCTCTTGAAGCCGGATAAGGGCACTGCTACCATTGACGACGTGGATATCACAGCTAAGGGCGTGCAGGCCAAGAATGCGCGTCAGCAGGTGGGCATGGTCTTTCAATATCCGGAGCACCAAATTTTTGCAGAGACTGTTTTCGAGGATATCGCCTTTGGTCCGCGCAATAAGGGCTTTAATGAGGAAGAGGTGGCCAAGGCTGTGCGTGAGGCCATGGAGTTCGTAGGCTTGGACTATGATACCTATGCAGAGCGTTCTCCCTTTCAGCTGAGCGGCGGACAAATGCGCCGTGTGGCTATTGCCGGCGTAGTAGCCATGAATCCTGATTATTTAGTGTTGGACGAGCCAAGCG
>SFRS01000301.1 GCA_004562175.1 bacterium
TATTTATCCCTGCCATCAATTTGTAGGCCGCGAGCAATACAAGCTGGGCACTTTGGAAACCGGCGTAATTAAGCCTGAGCTGGTACAAAAATTCCGCCACACCCATGTCATGACCAAGCCGGAATGCAGCGAGTGTTGGGCACGCTTTTTCTGCAGCGGCGGCTGCCATGCCAACGCAGACCTCATCAACGGCGATATTTCCAAGCCCTATGAATACGGCTGCAAGCTGCAAAGAAAACGTTTGGAGAACGCAATTTTAGTGCAGGCTGTGCTTTCCGCTGAAGCCCAACAGGGTGATGACCTGCGTCCCCATATCAATAACTTTACCTACGAAAAATAAACATAAAAAATTAAGGCTCTTCCAATTCAAAGTCGGAAGAGCCTTTGATTAACTCGATAAGCTTCAGGGTCATCTGGCAGCTCTTTTCCACGGCATTCATGGGCATGAATTCTGCGTAGGAATGGAAATTATGAGCGCCGGTGAAATAGTTGGGAGTGGGAATCCCCTTGGTGGAAATAAAGGAGCCGTCGGTGCCGCCACGCATAGCGATGTCCTTAGGAGTAATCCCCAATTCCTTCATAGCCTCAAAAATATGGTCCACGCACACGCGGTTTTCGGGAGTAATGGCATCGGCAATATTGCCATACACATCCACAATCTGCAGCTCCACATTGGCCTTGGGATTCTTGGCCTTTACGAATTCCACGGCATCAGTAATATACTTCTTGCGTGCTTCGTACAAAGCCTTGTTATGGTCACGAATCTTCAAATTCAAGGTTGCCTCGGACACATTGGTTTGCATGGATTCTACCCAAATAAAGCCTTCGGTGCCTTCAGTGTGCTCCGGAGTCTGCATTCTGTCAAGACAGTTGATCACATCCACGCATACCAGAGTGGGATTAACCAAGGTATTCTTAGCGGACATGGGATGAGCGGGTACGCCCTGCACCTTAATGGTAGCGCTGCCGGCGTTGAAGGTTTGGTAAACCACCTCGCCCAGCTCGCAGCAGTCAATTGTATAAGCAAAATCCACCGGGAATTTGCTAAAGTCCATCTTCTTAGAGCCGCACAGACCCACTTCCTCATCAGGCACAAAGCAAACATAAATATCGCCGTGGAGAATGCTGGGGTCGTTCTTCAAGGTTTCCAAAGCCACCATCAAATTGGCAATAGCCGCCTTGTTATCAGCGCCTAGCACAGAAGTACCATCACTAGTAATCAAATCGCTGCCGATATATTTTTCCAGCTCCGGATGCTCGCTGACCTTAATATAAATTTGCTTTTCTGCATTCAGCAGCACGTCCCCACCTTGATAATTCTTTACGATTTGGGGGTGCACTTCAGGAGAAAGGTTTACATTCACAGTGTCCAGATGGGCTACCCAGCCCACGGTGGGCACCTTGTGGTAGCCTGCGGGCAGATTGCTAGGCAGATGGCCTGTGAGCACAGAATACTCACTGATTTCCAAATCCACCAGACCTAACTCAGCTAAATCTCCCTTTAAAAGCTCGGCCAGCTGGCGTTGACCCGGAGTGGAAGGAACAACGGGAGCACCCTCCACGCTTTGGGAGCTAACAGCAGCATAGCGCAAAAAACGAGCAGTAAGACGCTCTTGCATAGTAGACATTTACAAAACTTCCTTTCAACTAAAAAGTAAATACCACTGAGGTCGTTCAGAAGGTGCCTGAACTACATTCTTCTCGGATATACATAATCTGCTTGCAAACCTAACGGAATATCCAATCCCCAGAATACATAGAGCATAATGGTCAAGCTAATGAGCAGGGCCACAGTATAGGGCAGCATCAAGGAGCTCAGGGTGCCGATACCAGCGCTCTTTACGTATTTTTGGCAATAGAGGATAATTAAGGGATAGAAGGCAAACATGGGGGTTACTACGTTCACAGCGGAGTCGCTGACACGGAAGGCAACCTGGGTCAGCTCCGGCGCAATGCCCACAGCCATGAGCATGGGCACGAAAATCGGTGCCAAAATAGCCCATTTAGCGGAGGCAGAGGTAATAATCAAATTCAG
>SFRS01000302.1 GCA_004562175.1 bacterium
TAAAACAACAGAGCAATATCAGCCGTTCTTTGACTGCGGATGTACGTTCGGTTACCGAATACAACAGTATCAACAGTTATTGTATGGTACATTTTATCTATCGTCTGAATATTTTTGGAAGTAAAGCCGCCCGTGACAAGATGATGAATAGCCATAGGGGATTCGGCGGTCCCGGTTTTGGTCCCGGTCCGGGAAGACATGGCCGGCGTCCTTTTTAAATGAAACTATATCTTAATCTTTTCCCAATCTATATTGTTATAGGTTGGGATTTTTTTTATACGTTATGCTGTTTAAAAATCTTCCTCTAGCTCCTTGATAGTGCCATAGGCCACGAGAATGGTGCCCTTAGGGGAGGCGAGAGCGGGGCACACATAGAGGATGACACCGGTTTGTTCAGCGTAGTAGGTGGTCAGGGTATTGCCAAAAACATCCGTGATGCGGCCCAAAACCTGGCCCTCCTCCACGAAATCACCGCTGTGGATATGGTGCAGCCAGCAGCCGGTTTCTAAGGCTTCCAAATAAATGAGATTTTCCACATCCCGCGGGGAGTGGTGACGCGGCTTCACCGGAAGGGAGAACATCTTTAGCTTGCGCAAAATATTGCGCACATCGTCCTTGTAGGCCTCGATATCCTCGTGGAGGCACAGTCCGGCGCCACCACGCTCGATGAGGATAGAGGGCAGCCCCGTGCTGGCGGCGTAATTATAAGCACCACCGGTGGCCAAGGAGCGCACCATGTATTCCATGTCCAGCACGCGGGCTACGGCGCGGGACTTGCGCTCCACCTCAGGAGTGGGCTGGCCGGGGTAGTACACATAGGGGTGCAGGCTTTCGTGGATATCGCCGCTGTGCATGTCCACATAAAAATCAGCAATAGGGAAAAAGTTGCTGCTGATTAAATAAGCCGTTTTGTCGGACAAGGTGCCCAAGGGGTCGCCAGGGAAGACGCGGTTCAAATTTTTGCCATCCTCAGGGACGATCATCTCCCTGCGTGCCCAAAAGCCCTGAATATTTACAGGATGCATCATAATCAAAATACCATTTACATCGCTGGGCTCAATATCCCGTCCCAGCTCCATGGCTGCTGCAATGCCGGGGTACTCACCGCCGTGGATGCCCGCCGTGATAAGCAGGGTGGGACCATCCTCACAGCCGTTAATAATGGTCAAAGGGATTTTTACACTGGTGTCCGGTACTGGCAAAAAGGTGCGCAGCTTGTGGCCGCGCTCTACGGTAAAGCCACATATTTTCAAGGTATCTGACATTAGCTTCACTCCTAATTCATAATTTTTTATGCAATTTTAGTCTTGACCATTATTATAACATGTGTTAATCTTTTCGTACAAGAGCCTTTTTATAAATAAAAATCAATCCGATTAAGAGTGAGGTATGGATAAAATATGACTACGGATGCACAGACTGAAAAGCTGACTGACAAGGAGTTTCTAGGACTGACCGTCCCTTTTATGCTATCTACTATGACCCAGCCCCTGATGGGCGCGGTGAATACAGCAGTCATGGGACAGCTGCCGGACCCTAAATATATTGCGGCAGTGTCCTTGGGAGCTATTTTGTTTAATAATCTCTATTGGCTCTTCGGCTTTCTGCGGGTAAGCACCACGGGTTACGCGGCCCAGGCCCACGGGGCGGCGGACAGGCGTCTTGGCATGCAAGCCTTTTTCAAGCCCTTGGTGCTGGCCATTATTGTGAGTTTGGCCTGCATCCTGCTGCAAAAGCCCATTGTGGACTGCTATCTGGGCATGATTGGTGCGGCCAATGATGTGAATGAGCTGTGTCGCAAGTATTATTGGCTGGCTCATGGGGCAGACCAGAGTGCGGGCCAGCGTCTTCATGCAGGTGTCCATGAATGTGCTCAATATGGCTTTGAGCATCTTTTTTGTCTTCACCCTGCATATGGATATTACGGGTGTGGCCATCGCTACGTTGCTCAGTCAAATCTATGGAGGCGTGCTAGGAGCATACCTCATTTATCTTTACGGCGATTTTGACTATAGCAAGCTGCCCTGGGGGGAGCTTTTGGACTGGCGCCAGTTTATCGGCATGCTGCAGGTGAATGCCAACCTCATGATTCGCACGGCCTGCCTGCTCACGGTGAATAATATTATCGCCGCTGTGGGAGCTTCCTTGGGCACGGTGGTGCTGGCGGCTAACGCGGTGCTGCTGCAGCTCAAGGACATCATGAGCTATCTCATCGACGGCATGGCTAACGGGGAGCCTTGGCGCTCCTGCTTATGGGAGGCTATTATTTCAGCAGCGATTTTTGCATCCGCCTGTTCACCGGCATCGAAGAGGTTATTGCCACGGCTAAGGCCTATGATCTTTATGTGCTCTTTTATCCGGTGTGCGCCGGGGTGGGTATGGTGCTTTATGGCGTCTTTTGCGGCGCTACCCGCACGGCACCAGTGCGCAACATGATGCTCATCGCTCTAGGCGTCTTTTATGTGGCCCAGCACTTTTTTGTGCCCCATTGGGGCAACGCAGGCCTGTGGCTGGCACTGCTGCTTTT
>SFRS01000303.1 GCA_004562175.1 bacterium
CTTCACCTTGCTAGCAGCCATATCCAGCATTGCCTTTGCTGCATCCAGCACGGACTCGTGCTCCTTGCCGGCCTCCACAGCGGAGGGACGCAGGAAGCGATGGCCACGGCTGAATTTGCCGGATTTTACGCCGGTGATTTCCACAGGCACAACCTCGCTGCCAAAGAGAGCTACCAGCCAACGAATGGGGCGCACGAAGCGGAACTCATGGTCAGCCCAGCGCATGTTTTTGGGGAAGTTCAGGCTGGTCAAAATATCATGGAGCAGGCCGGGCAGCAAATCCTTCACAACAGCGCCAGCCAGATGCTTTACAGCATAAACATAGTTGTCGCGAACAACAAGCTCTTTCACATCCACGCCTTGGCCACGAGCAAAGCCCAAAGCAGCCTTGGAGGGTTCGCCATTAACGAAAGCGATTTTCGCAGAGGGACCCTTGGCCTCCACGGTGCTGTCAGCCTGAGCCTCAGCCACACCGCTAGCGATAAAGGTCATGCGGCGAGGAGTGCCATATACCTTCACAGATTCGAAGGGGATGCGCAGCTCCGTCATTTTCTTTTCGGCTAATTCTTGTAATTGTGCCAAAATACCGGGCATAAACTTCGCCGGGATTTCTTCAGTACCAATTTCAAAGAGTAATTTTTCCATTATTTATTCTCCCCTTTCTTCAGCAGCGGGAAGCCCATTTTTTCACGCTGTTCCACATAAGCAGCTGCACACAGGCGAGCCATGGCGCGCACGCGGCCGATATAAGCAGTACGCTCGCTGACACTGATGGCGCCGCGGGAATCCAGCAGGTTAAAGGTATGAGAGCATTTCAAAACGTAATCATAAGCAGGACGGATGTAGCCCAGCTCGATAACGCGCTTCGCTTCAGCTTCGTATTTTTCGAACAAATCAAAGAGCAGCGCAGTGTCTGCAATTTGGAAATTGTAGTAGGATTGCTCCACCTCATTGGTGTGGAAATAGTCGCCATAGGTAATGTCATCCACCCATTTTACATCGTAGACGTTTTCTACGCCTTGGATGTACATAGCCAGACGCTCCAGGCCGTAGGTGATTTCTACGGTAACGGGCTTCACGTCAATGCTGCCCACCTGTTGGAAATAGGTGAACTGGGTGATTTCCATACCATCCAGCCATACCTCCCAGCCCAGGCCCCAAGCGCCCAAGGTGGGGGACTCCCAGTTATCCTCTACAAAGCGGATATCGTGCTCCTCCTGGTGAATGCCCAGCTCGGCCAAGCTTTGCAGATAGAGCTCTTGGATGTTTTCCGGAGAGGGCTTAACGATGACTTGGAATTGATGATGCTGAAACAGTCTGTTGGGGTTGTCGCCATAACGACCGTCTGCGGGACGACGGGAGGGCTCTACATAAGCCACACGCCAGGGCTCAGGGCCCAATACACGCAAAAAGGTGGACGGGTTCATGGTGCCGGCGCCCTTTTCAATGTCGTAGGGCTGTGCCATGATGCATTTCTGATCAGCCCAGAATTTTTGCAGCTTCAAAATAATTGTTTGAAAATCCATGTTCTGCCTCCTAATACTGGTTACAAAGACGAGGGTATGAAAAAAGCACCTGCGTCCCGGTAACACAAATGTTACAGGGACGGAGATGCTCATCTTGCTATTTGTGCGAACTCCGCGGTTCCACCCTGCTTGACTGCCATAGGCAGCCCGCCTCAATCATATGCTTTTGCAGCTCCAAAGCGCCTTCACCCGCTGCGCCGTCTTGCACCCTCACGGCTCGCTAATTTCTTCTTAGCTTAAGCAATAGTATATAAAACCCCAAGAGTTTTGTCAAGGATATATGAAATAAATGCCTGCCCAGCAGTATTTTTCACAGTTTTTGGGCTGAATAATTTCCTTGAATGTGTTACAATAAATACCTGAGCGAAATTTCGACTGCTCTTGTAGCATGACAGATATACTGTTAATCTAATTTTTCTGGAGGCAGATTATGCATCAATATTTATTTTATATCGGCGATTTTCCCGTGCGTATGTACGGATTAGTTTTGTGTATGGCCATTTTTCTGGCCACGGGCACAGCCTATTTTTTAGCAAAACAGGACGGACGCTGGCACGAGCATGTGCTGGACATCGGCATTTACGGCGGCTTTGCCGGACTCATCGGCGGACGCTTGTGGGATGTGTTCTTTTTTGATTGGGATTACTACAGTGAGCATCTTTTGGAGATACCCTTCGTGTGGCAGGGTGGTATGGCCGTGCAGGGCGGCATGCTGGCAGGCATTGCCGCAGGTATTGCCTACTGCAAGCTACACGATATTGATTGGCTGACCTTCGGTGATATTGTGTCCCCATCATTGTTGATTGGCCAGGCTATCGGCCGTATGGCCAATCTTTTGAACGGCGACGCCTTCGGTACGCCTACGGGCGGTAACTTTGGCCTGCTGTATCCGGAAGGAACGCTGGCCTACAAGACCTACGGGACCCAGCCCCTCTGGCCCGCCGAGGTGTGGGAGGGCCAGCTGGATGTGGTTATCTTCGTGCTGCTCTTGCTCTTCCGCACTACGAATCACGCCCGCGGCCAAGCGCTGTGCATG
>SFRS01000304.1 GCA_004562175.1 bacterium
TATCTAGGAGGGACATAAGCGATGAAATCTTTTATGGCTAATCCGTCCAACATCGAACGTAAATGGTTCGTTGTTGACGCAGCTGATAAAACTCTGGGCCGTCTGGCTGCAGAAGTAGCAAAAGTCCTGCGCGGTAAGCATAAACCTACCTTTACCCCGCACATGGACACTGGTGATCACGTAATTATTATCAATGCAGAGAAGGTTGTTCTGACCGGCAAAAAACTGACCAAGAAAGTTTATTTCCATCATTCCGGTTATCTCGGCGGCGACAGCTATGTAAAGGCTGGCGACATGCTGAAGAATAACCCTGTAAAAATGGTTGAGCTGGCAGTTAAAGGCATGATTCCTCATAACCGCCTTGGCGCAGACATCTACAGCAAGCTTCATGTATATGCTGGCAGCGAACATCCGCATGCAGCTCAAAAACCTGAAGTTTTGGAAATCAACGTTAGATAACATCCGGGAGGGAACAATAAATGGCAGTAGTTACTTATAACGCAACCGGTCGTCGTAAATCTTCCGTTGCTCGCGTTCGCCTGGTTCCGGGTGAAGGCAACATCGTAATCAACGATCGTGAATTAAATCAATACTTCGGTCTGAAGACCAACCGCTCGAAGTTACCGAGACCAAAGGCAAATATGACGTACTCGTTAACGTAGTTGGCGGCGGCATTTCCGGCCAAGCTGGTGCTATCCGTCACGGCATTGCTCGCGCTCTGCTGAAGGTTGACGCTGAATTCCGTCCTGTTCTGAAAAAAGCAGGCTTCCTGACTCGCGACCCGCGCGAAAAAGAACGTCGTAAATACGGCTTGAAGAAAGCTCGTAAGGCTTCTCAATTTAGCAAGCGCTAATTTTCAGTCTTACTTTCAATCACAAATATCGCACAATTTACTCCGCATCGCAAGGTGCGGAGTTTTTGTCTCATTAGGCTAGTTTGTGCTCTATAGAGGATTCGTATCTTCAGTGAAGTTTTTATGTATGTTAAAAATAACAGGTTGACGATATTTGCTTAATAATGATATACTGACCATGTATTTTAATCTCAAGTCTTGCATGGAAAGACCGCCCATGCTGACTGAAGCAGGCTTTGGCTTCGGGAAGGAGTTAAAAGAAGATGCAAGGAAAGTTGTTGTTTAAATGTGCAGCAGTTGCTATGGCTTTAGGTCTATTAGTAGGCGGCTGCAGTAGCAGTAAAAAAGACAACAAGATTATAAAGATTGGTGCCTTGGCTGAAAGCACAGGCAGCAATGGCTCCTATGGCACGGCCATTTTAAATGGTATGCGTTTGGCTGTGAAGGAGGTCAATGAGAAGGGTGTACTGGGGAAAAAATTGGAGCTGGTGGCTGTGGATACCAAATCATCCGCTGATGCTGCTGCCAAGGGCATGGCCAAGCTGGTGAACGACGATAAGGTGGATGTGGCCAGTGGCATCTTTGCTTCGGCTAGCGCTATTGCGGCCAGCGAGGTTAGTGAGGCAGCTAAGGTGCCATATTTGGCAACTGGTGCTACCAATCCTGCATCCTGCGGTTACTGTGGGCAAGGATGGCAAGGTGAAGCCCTATACCTTCCGCGCCTGCTTCATAGATCCCTTCCAAGGTGATATTGGTGCACGCTTTGCGACAGATACGCTGCTGGCGAAAAAGGCTGCCATTTATGTGGATAACTCCAGCGAGTACGCCAAGGGGCTCGCTGCTCATTTCAAACAGTCCTTCTCCAAACGGGATGGCAAAATCGTAGCTGAATATAGCTATGCTCAGAAGGAAACTAATTTCCAAGTGGCTTTGACAAAAATCAAGGCTACCCAGCCTGATGTGCTCTATGTACCGGGCTATTACGAAGAGGTGGGCCGCATTATTAAGCAGGCTCGCGCTATGGATATGAACTGTGCTATCGTAGGCGGCGACGGCTGGGACAGCCCCAAGCTGCCGGAAATCGCCAGTGTGCGTGCTTTGAATAATACCTATTTTACCAATCATTTTTCTCCTGATGCAGAGTCTCCTGAGGTGAAGGCCTTCGTGGTGAATTACCTGAAGGAGTACAAGCAAAAGCCCTTAGCCTGTGCTGTTTTGGGCTATGACAGCGTGAAGCTTTTAGCAGATGCTATTAATCGTGCTGGTTCTGTTGACAAGCAAAAGGTGGCCGAGGCTTTGGCAGCAACGAAGAATTTCAAGGCTGTGACGGGTGCTTTGGCTTTGGACAAGAATCATGACGCAGTGAAGAGTGTAGCCATCATCGAGTACAAGGATGGCAGACAGGTTTATAAGACAACAATCGAGCCGTAAAAATAGTTCTTATACGGGAAATAGTAAAGGACTTAAGCGGAGCTTCGTTTAGGGAGCTCTGTTTAAGTCCTTTTTGTGTTATTATTTTGTTGGCCGTACTATATGTTTTTGGCAGCTGGTTGCGCTATGAATTAGGCTTGCGGCTCACTTTGCTATGAACATTTAGGTCAACCTCGAAAATTCTGTTCCAAGGAAGCTTGGCACCCACAGTGAGGTCAGCAAGGTAGTAAGCTTGATTTGCGTCGGCGTAGAATGGAGCACGACCAAGACTGCGCCACAGGAGCCAGCTCGCGTATAGGGCAAGGCGTTCCTGAATGCGATATTCAGTCTGCATTTTTTCCTCTGGCTCCAAGTCCGTGGGAGTGGTGCCAAAGCTTTCCAAATAAGGGCGCAGCTTAGGATGGATGCATTTTTGGTAGTAGTAATCCTCCAGCATGCGCTCGGCAGTGAAGTTTAAGTTGGCTGCGTAAAGGGCGGCGATAGCAGCTTCGTTATTTGGGGATTGGCCTTCGCTAGCGCCTTCTGTGGAGTTTTTTGCTTGTAGTGCGTGCTTTTTCCGGGAGTAACTAGTAAAGCTTTGCGTAGCTTCATTTTGCTCGAGCTGGCGCAAACGTCCTGCAAAGATGACGCTTTGGGCTATTGCTGTGCCACTGGAATTACTAAAGGTGTTCCAACCGGCGTAGGCTGCAAGTCTGTTGATGGGCACATTCTGCTCTAATAGCTTGGGCAAGAGCATTTCTTCAGCCTCGAAGTTAGCACTTAAATCGATGAGAGCGATTCGTTTATTTTGCTTGAGATATTTTGCCAACTGCTCGACCTCTCCTGCCGTTGGTTTGGCGTCATTGTCGCCACAGTGCACGAAGAGGACGATGTCGGCTGCAG
>SFRS01000305.1 GCA_004562175.1 bacterium
TTGGAGTTATATTGATGACTAAACTAACAGATAAAGAGTTCAAAAGTTATTTGATGTCTGTTCATCATAAAATTAGTGAAGTTCTTGATATCACAAAAGAAAAGGATATTAATTATGGTCACCAGTTTGTGGTTGAAATTGCTCAGGCAAAGTTAACCTTGAACATCTATAATGGTAAAAAGGGCTTGACCTATGTGTTTTCTGGTGACAGTGCGCTTGAGAAGAAGGTGCGCGAGCTGCTAGGGGAGACTAAGCAAAGCGCTGCTGGTTTAGGTGATTTAGCTGATTGTGGTGCAGGCGTAACTAATGCGGCGAGCGCGAATGCGCTGCCGCGTGGCAAATGGGCCGGCAGCGACGAGTCCGGCAAGGGCGACTTCTTTGGCCCTTTGGTGGTGGCCGCGGTGGTGGTGGACGACAGCACCGCCGCGAAGCTGTCCGCTGCCGGCGTCAAGGACTGCAAGCTCTTGACTGACAAAAAGATATTGGAGCTGGAGGAGACCATCAAGGCGAATGTCATAGATTTTAGTGTGCTGGAGCTCAAGCCCAAGGTATATAACCTGCGCTACGCGCAGGTTACAGCCCAAGGCGGAAAGCTGAACCAGCTTTTGGGTTATGGACATGTGGCAGCCTTGACACAGGTTTTAGAGCGAAATCATGATTGTCATGCTGCTTTGATTGATCAGTTCACTACTTCTACAGTAAATGTGCGGGAATTGCAGAAGCGCTTTCCTAATTGTCAGGTGCGACAACAACCTAGAGCAGAGATTAATCTAGCAGTGGCGGCTGCTTCTGTTCTAGCAAGAGCACGTTTTTTACGTACCATGGATGAATTAGCTAAATCAGTAGGAGAAGTCTCTCTTCCCAAGGGGGGCGGACCTCAGACTACGGCATGTGCACAAAAAATAGCTCAAAAATTGGGAAAATCTCAATTGGAAAATTACGTCAAACTACACTTCGCTAACTACAGCCGTATATAAGATGATATGGATTAAAATGCATAGCATTTGCCTGCAAAATATGGTAAAATATTTTGCAGGCATACTTGTGTTTATGGGCTAATATTTTTGATAAAAGAATACTGCTTTTGTCATAGCCCTAGGAGGCTTACTTCGTGAAAAAGCTTATTGTCAACGCCGACGATTTCGGCTTACATACATTAATCAATCAGGGAATTATTAAAGGACATCGGGAGGGCTTCATCACCAGCACCTCAATTATGCCCAGTGCTGACGCCTATGAAGAGGCGGTGGAGCTGGCTAAAGCCAATCCTAAGCTTGGTATTGGCATCCATCTGACCTTGGTGGGAGGAGTGAAGTCTGTGCTACTTAAAGAGCAGGTGCCTAGCTTGTTAGATGCAGAGGGTCGCTTTTTGCCCGACTATGTGGCCTTTGCCAAACGCTTTTATACAGGCGGTGTCAAGGGGAGCGAGCTGGAGGCGGAGCTGCGGGCTCAAATTGAGAAGGCCTTGGCCAGTGGGTTAAATATTACCCATATTGATAGCCACCAGCACACCCATGTGCTGCCCGGCATGAATGGACTTGTCAGAAAGCTTTGTAATGAGTATAATATAAAAAGAGAGCGTATACCTAAAGAGGGCTACACCTTTAGCGGTGGCTTTCAAGCGGGGCTCGGTCGCAAAATAGGCCGCTGTGGCCTGAGCTTTTGCGCTGCTTTGGCTGCTAGTGGCGCCGATAAAGATGATGCGGAGCTAGTGGGCAATATTATTCGTGCTTTGCCGGAGGGAGTCAGCGAGATTATGACCCATCCGGGACTAGAGACTGCGCCATTGGCCAAGCTTTATGCATGGCATTATACTTGGGAAACAGAGCTTGCATCCTATTTGGACGAGAGTAATAAAGCGCTGATTAAAGAGAAGAGTGTGCAGCTTGCTAACTTTGGTGACTTGTAGGAATTCCTCAGTCCGCGATTTACTAACGTAAATTGCTTAAGACAGCTCCCTTTTAAAAGGGAGCCAAAGTACATCATAACTATGGTGGTCTTGATTAATGAATAAAAAGCTTTTGCTGCGTTTGGGAGCCTTGTTCGTGTTTGTGCTCCTGATTTCCGCAGCAGTAATTTACTTTACATTCGATATACGGACCTTGGATTATTTGACCATGTTTGAGCCTAAGTGCATCCTGTTAGCCTTAGGCTGCCTTGCTATTGGTCTTTTGTTCGATGGCCTGCGCCTGATTACTTTGGCAGATATCACGGAGGAGCGCTTGACTCTGCGCCAAATTGTCAATGTGGTGCTGAGCAACTATTTCCTCGCTTTGGTATCTCCCGGTGCCAGCGGTGGCGCCATTGCTCAGGTCATGTTCATGCGCAAGGCGGGGGTGCCCGTGGCCAAATCCAC
>SFRS01000306.1 GCA_004562175.1 bacterium
TATTTTCTCTAGACGCATTGGCTGTAATGGCCACATTGCCCACAGCATCAATCTGTGCTCCGGTCCCCACCTCAACCTTTGCTTCCACAGTGTCGGTAAACCCCAAGCCTAAGAAATTGGAGCTAGTGTTATTGGAGGAAGCGCTGGCCGCAATTTTAATGCTGCCGTCGCCTCGCAAATCCTTATTAGTCGTATTATCATTGGGGTCGTCAAAATAAACCTGGCCCTTGTCATTGACCTTGGCCTGCAAGCGTTGATCCTGTACAGTCACGCTAACATCGCCTGCATTTACGGTAGTATTAAACACCACACCCGTCTTCAAAAGCGGCGCAGTATCCCCCGTTTTGGTCACATTGATATAAGCAGCGCGCACATCGATACCGGTAGCAGTATTAATCTGGCCATGGATATCCACGGAGGCAGTCTTATCCAAGGACCAGCTGTTGTCATTAATAGCCTGCGCTGCCTTGTCAGCAGAACT
Organism: bacterium; assembly: GCA_004562175.1. GTDB lineage: Bacteria > Bacillota > Negativicutes > Acidaminococcales > Acidaminococcaceae > Phascolarctobacterium_A. The sequence goes on from SFRS01000306.1 coordinate 482, forward strand.
AAAGGTGTCGCCGGAGGTAAGCATGGTCAAAGCGCCGGCGTTAATCACACCTCCGGAGCCCACAACCATACCCTTGTCGCTCAAGAAGTACAGCTTGCCACCAATTTTATTATTGCGAATAGCGTTGACCGTACCATAAATGCTGATGCGGTCCTTCACCGTATTCACCAAGGTGTGCAACATAGCGTCGCTATTTTCCTTTTGGAAGTACAGATTCGCAATCTGGTTATTGCCCACAGAAAAATGGTCGAAGGCATTGAGACCCACACCCGAAGCTGTAGCCTGCTCTGCATAAATATGCGCCGTGCGCACTATATTGCCTGCAGCAAGGGTCCCCGGGTCCGCAGCAAAAGCTCCTCTGCCCAGCCAAGGCGTCATGGCAAAGCCCACGCCCACCGCTAACACCGAGCGCAGCACCTTCATGCGCAAATTGGCGCTTTCTTCTCTTTTATATTCTAAACGCTTTTGACTATATCTTAAACCTTTTCTTTTACTGCTCATGAGTCATAACCTCCCCGAATGTTGCACGCTTTTCATATCCCAAGGCCTCGTTCAAACAGCTTTGCCGCTGTACCGGTCGCAGCTGCACATAAACCTTGGCGGGCATGGTCTCGCCCTGCCGCCACCGCAGCTTGAAATGGGATATGCGGGAATATATATATACATCAGCACCTGTTGACATAGGTGCTGCTATGATCGAATTTGGTAAAGCCGCTAGGCGCTGGTCCGCTATTTGGGCCTCCTGCAAGAGCTCGCACAGTCTTGCAAATTTGGGGCTTTGCACCAGCTCCCTTTGGCTTGCGGGAAAGACAGCCTTTTGCAAAATCAGCTCCACACCTATAGTGTCACCCAAGCTGCCATCCGCCAGCACATCTAAATCTAAAATGTAATCAAAAATATCTAACTCATCTATTTTTGCAAGCAGCTCCCAGCCCTCTGGGGGAAGCTTGGGAGTGCCAATGCTTGCTAATGCTTTTCGTAAACCTTTGAGTCCCTGCTTCACTAACAAAACCAAGCGCAAGGATTTTTCCTCCCTGGACTCCATAAAGCCGAAATGCCAGGGGTCGCACCACTCACTGACCTTGTCTAAGAGTGTGCGCAAGGGTGCAAGCTGCTTTAGGCGGCCCCGATAAGCCAGCACCGACGGCAGCAGCTCCTGCACAAAATCACCGGACAAATTGATGAAGGAGGCCACCTTGGGCTCTCCCTCCGAGGCAATATCCGCCTCTAAATATAAATTACAATGACGCAAAAGCGTAGGCTTAAGCTGCGCCAATTCTTTAGCATAAAAATGGAAAAAGGCGCCCTCCTGCGCCACTTCCATCCCCTGCAGGGGATTGCGCTCCGCAAAGGCCTCGGCAAAATATTGAGCCGACAAATCCACCTGGGGTTCACCCATGAGGGGCGCCTCCACATAAAAATCCAATCTTGCGTTAGATAAAGCATAAAGAGGTGCCTGATTCATGAGCTTCACTTCCGTGCCCGCATCCAGACCCCACAGGTCCTGGCCACAGGGCGCAGCAAGCAGCTGCCTGCGCCAATAGGCGAAGGCTTCCAGCTGCTGACGAACGCTGATACTCATAAATAGCACCTCCTTACGCAAAATTTTCAGTTGTTGGCTAGGCCGGCTCATTTAAGCAAGCTGACCTGAGCCACCCATAACGGCTTACGCCCAAATCAGCTTCATAATATTTTTGTATTCGGCCAGCAAATGCTTCACAATGATGTCCAGCACAGTGTAAACCATGTCGCCATCCAGCTCCTCCGGTTTTTCCAGCAGGTAGGAATCCAGAATCAAAGCACCATCCTCAGCAAAATAGTATTTGAAAATCTTATATTGTGCGTTGATCTTGTTAATGGC
>SFRS01000307.1 GCA_004562175.1 bacterium
AGCACGCGGTACACAGCAGCTACAGGCACGGCAAAAACCATACCCAAAATACCAAAAAGCTTAGCGCCTACCAAAAGGCTACCAATAACCAAAACAGGATGTAAATCTAAACGCTGTCCCATGATCTTGGGCATTAAGAAATTGGCATCCAGCTGGTAATATACGGCATAAAAAAGAGCCACATGCAAGGCTGCTTCAGGGCTTTGACCATAGGCGATGAAGATAGCCGGTACAGCACCCATAATTGGTCCCACAACGGGCACTGTCTCTGCTAAAATAGCCCAAAAGCCCAATACCAAGGGAAATTGAATGCCCAAAATAAAGGTGCCCACCGTAATAACAAAGCCGGAAATAAGGCTCAATTTGCACAAGCCACGAGTGTAAGCGCTCAAAGTACGGCCAATATCATCAATAACCTGAGCCACACGATCCTGCACATCATAGTTAAAGAGATTGATGGCCATACTGCGCAAATCGCGCCAGTCCTTCAGGAAATAAAAGGCTAGGAATGGCACGATGATGAGACCAATAAGGTTGGATACTATTTCCAAGCTGCTGCGCAACAAATTGCGCAACACATTGCCCACAAAGCCCATAGCCCAGTTAATCAGCCCATCGGTGAGCATATCAAAGCTACTAGGCAGCATGGGAATCTTGCTGGGGTCCGCCAGCATAGCTTCCAAATCGTGACCGCTGGAATTGGCTGCTAGCTGGGGCAGCTTCACCAAGAGCTCGTTGAGCTGGCCAAATAAGGGCAGCACAATAAAGGCTATAGCGATGGTGATAAACATCAAAAAGCCTATCAATGCCAGCACAATAGCCACAGCTCGCGACAGCTGAATCATGCCATGAGCAACCCGTACCTGGGTAATCATATTTACTAATGGATAAAGGCCAAAGGCTAAACCAATGGCCAAAAGAATCGGCAATAAAAAACCAGCCATCGAGTACAGCACATAGGAAATGACTGTAGCTACAACCAGCTTGAACCAAATGCTGGTTTTTATTGCGCTCCAATATTGAAACATCATGCTTTATTGCAGGAAGGGGTTCCTGCGACGCTCCCAGCCCACGCTGGTTTGGGGACCATGACCCGGCAAAAGAGCGATTCCATCATCCAAAACGAGAATTTTATTCTTAATAGATTGCAAAATTTCTTTATAGCTGCCGCCGGGCAAATCGGTGCGGCCAATGGATTCACAGAAAACGGTGTCACCAACGAAGATGTATTTGTCCTCTTTGTTGTAGTAGCATACCCCACCCTTGGTGTGGCCTGGAGTTGCCAAGACCTCGAAGTCCATGCCTGCCAAGTGCAGGATTTGGCCATCCTCCACCAAGTTTTCCGCAGGAGCACATTCGATGGAGCGACCCACAAAGAAGGAGAGGTTTACATCCGCCTTGGTGAGGCAATCTTCGTCTCCCTTGCTTACGAAAACAGGAGCACCTGTGGCCTTGCGCACCTCGTTCAAAGCGCCGATATGGTCACTATGGCCGTGGGTCAGTAAAATGCCCACAACCTTATCTACGCCGGCATGCTTTGCCAGGTCCATAATGGCCTCACAGTCCGCACCCGGGTCCACAATGACACCCTCTTTAGTTTCTTCATTCACTGCAATATAGCAGTTGGTGGCCAACATGCCCACCTCGCGTCTATAAATTTTCATGAAGTACCTCCTCTAGCTAAGCAGTAAATATAATATCATGGAGCGAATATGAATTTTAGCAAGCGAGGGCTTGGTACAATAGAAATTTTGTCATTGTTTGAGCTTTGCGAGTTTGACAAAATTTCGTTATTGTACCGCCCGAAGATTGCGTTAAGAAATTCATCTGAACGGAATGATATTATATTTACGATTAGTTTATAGCAGTCTACTACTATCTAAAAGTATCGTCACAGGTCCATTATTCACAAGCTCCACAAGCATGTGAGCTCTGAAGACGCCCGTTTCCACAGGCAGTCCCTTGGCGCGACAGGCAGCCACGAACTGCTCATAATACTCATTCGCAATTTCCGGCTTCGCCGCTTTGTCAAAGCTGGGGCGCTTACCCTTGCGGCAGTCGCCGCAAAGGGTGAACTGGCTTACAGCCAAAATGCTGCCGCCCACATCCTGCACCGACAAGTTCATCTTCCCTGCCTCATCCTCAAAAATGCGCAGGCCGCACACCTTGTCCACCATGTAGGCCAAATCCTTCTCGGTGTCGCCCTCGGCCACACCCAAAAGCACCAAAAGGCCCTTCTCTATTTGACCAGAGCACGCGTCCCCCACGGTGACGCTGGCTCTGTCCACTCTTTGCACCACTGCTCTCATTTGCGCTTACCTCCGCCACCGCTGGTGGAGAACACACGCTCAACAGTATACACACCCTTCATGCGGCGAATACGATTCATCACATACTCCAGCTGCTCAAGGCTGGTGATATCTAGTCCCATATGGGTGGTAGCCATTTTATTCTTGTCCGTGTGGCAGCTGAGGGAGAAAATATTCAGCTTCGCCTCACTGGTAATATTCATAATGTCGCTCATCATACCCGGTCTATCCTGAGAGGTAATCATGATGTTTACCTTGTAAACATCATCTATACCCACATCCCAAGAAACCTCGATGAGACGGCTTTGCTCCTCCGGATTGTTGCTGAGCACGTTGGGGCAGTCCGCACGATGAACGGAAACGCCACTGCCGCGGGTAATATAGCCCACCACCGGGTCACCGGGAATGGGGTTGCAGCAGCGCGCCAGCTTGACCATGATGCCCTCCTCACCCTTGACGAGGATGCCATGACTAGCCTTGGCCTTGGATTTGCGCGGCTTCAGCT
>SFRS01000308.1 GCA_004562175.1 bacterium
GTACCCTTGGGACCTGCAACCTTTTTGCCCTTTAAATCGGCTGCAGTTTTAATAGCAGGGTCCTTCACCATAATATTAAAAGCCTTGGGAGCACGGCTATAAATGCCCACAACCTTCACATCCACACCATTGGAGGCCGCCAAAATAGCGCTGGTGCCTCCCAAAGCGCTGCACACATCCAAGCTACCGCTGGCCAGAGCCTCGGTTTGCTTGGCGCCGGAATTGATTTCCGGGAAGGTCACGGTGATTTTGTCCTTGCCGAACTCCTTCACCAAGGTCTGATTATGCTTATCCACAATACTAGGAATATTCAGGGGCGACTTAACATAGGTCACCTTTAATTCCTTCATGGCAGGCTTAGCTGCCTCCTTCTTCTCGCTTCCACAACCGGAAAGCAAGGTCAATGCTGTTAACACACTTAAGCCTAAGGCAATGATTTTCTTGTTCATGCTTCATGAACTCCTTTCTTTAACCTGCAGCCGCAGCTGTTTATTCACAGTGCTTGCAATATTTTTTGCCGCAGCATTTGAAAAGCCGGGTCAGCTGCCTGCCGCGGTCTGGGCAGCTGCACGGGCAGGGACTCACGCACTCTGCCTTTATCCATTATAAGGACTCTTGAGCCTAAAAGCAAGGCCTCCTCCACATCGTGGGTCACAAAAATTATAGTTTTGCGTTCCTCGGCGTAAAGCTTGAGCAGAGTTTGCTGCAGGCCCTGCCGCGTAAAATAATCCAGAGCACTAAAGGGCTCGTCCATCAAAATAATATCGGGATTATAAAATAGCGTGCGCCCCAAGGACACCCTCTGGGCCATACCACCGGACAGCTGGTTGGGATATAACTTCTCCGTGCCCTCCAGCTCCAAAAGTCTGAGCAGCTCCGGCAAGCGCTTCACATCAAGGCTATGATCATGCTGCGCAGCTAAAGTGATGTTTTCACCCACGTTAAGCCAGGGCATGAGTCGCGACTCCTGAAACACAGGAGCAATGCGCTTGCCTCGAGGCAGCTCAATCCTCCCTGCGTCGGGCTTTTCCAGCCCACACAAAAGTCTTAGGAGGGTAGTTTTACCACAGCCACTGCGTCCTACTATGCAAGTAAAGCTATGCTCGGCAAAGCTTTCATCAATGGGCTGCAAGGCCTGCTTCTCACCATAGGTCTTGCAAATGCCCTGCACCCGTAAGCACCATTCTTCCATTTGCTCAACCTCCTACCTTTGCCATGCCTGCTGCCAGGGAAAGATCCTGCGCATCAACAGTAAAAAGATATAGTCAATAGCAGTGCCAATAATGCCGATAGCCAGCATACCTACGATGACCACATCAGGACGCGACATTTCCTCCGCATCAAGAATCAAATAGCCAATACCGGCGGAGGCGGCAATGAGCTCCGCGCCAATGAGGGCGCGCCAGCTATAGCCCAAGGCCAGCTGCATGCCCACCACAATGGAGGTCAAGGCCGCCGGGATACGGATGCGCAAAATTTGCTCCCGCAGGGTAAAGCCCAAGGTCTGGCCCACCTCTAAAAGGCGCTTGTCACAATTATGAATACCGCTATAGGTATTGAGAAACAAAGGGAAGAAGGAGGCCAGCACAATAATGGTCAGCTTGGAAGCCTCGCCAATGCCTGCCCACAGGATTATCAATGGCACTGCACAGGATTATCAATGGCACTGCCGCCAAGGGCGGCACATGGCGCAAAAACTCCAGCAGCAGCCAGCAATAGGCATCAAAGCGCTTGCTCTGCCCACAAAAAATCCCCATGGGAATGGCCAAGCAGCAGCTAATCGTAAAGCCCAAAAAAACGCGCCGCAAGCTCACTGCTAAATGCTGCATAAGCGGCCCACTAGCCCACAGCTCGCAAAAGGCTTCCCATACCTGCACCGGTGAGGGTAATAAATAGGCGCTAAAAACGCCCTTGACCGTCACCAGCTGCCAAGCCACTAATACTAGCAGGGGCAAGACAAGCCCCCGCACAATTTTCTTACTCAAAATCCATCATCTCCGCTTAGCGCAGGGTAATTTGCAAAGCCTCGTTTACCGCCGCTGCGTCCTCAAGCATCTGCAAAAATTGCTGTCCATACCAGCCTAAATAAGCCTCGTCCGCCACCTTTTTTGGCACCACTAGCTC